>JALOMB010000029.1 GCA_025455685.1 Chitinophagales bacterium
TTTGGATTTTACTTCACCCGACCTAAGGGCAATGCTGAGCGTTATGCTCAGTCATTTTGATTCTATTTTTTCTTTTTTAGATTCCCATTCAAAGAATCCAATTGCTCCAATTTCTTTGTTTACAAGTTGTTCAGCTATTCTAATTTTTTTATTATAATTAAGTTCCGTGTAAAATTGTTCTATGTTTTTCCAAAAACTTTCATCAATTTTTGAAAGCTCTTTTAATCTTTCCTTTATTCTTGGAAGAGGAATCTCGTTTATATAAAACTTGTATTTAATGAGTTTTTCAATTGTTATATTTGTTAGTAAATTTGCAGTTATAGCGTCTTCATTTTCTATATCTAATGCATCTTCTAATGTGTTTGTTATTTCATACTTTAAAAAAGTAGTTGCTATTTCTGTTTTTGATTTTGGTGTTTGGCTGTATTTTTTTGCATCTTCTATTAGTAATTGAATTTCTCGTATATCTTCTCCCTTAACTAACTTACCCGTAGAAATAATATTTGCTGTTACTGGTCTATTTGAATTTTGCTCTTCTTCAAAATAACTATAAATTTGTTTCAATGGATTTACAAAAATCTCAAATGGTATTTCGTTAAAGTACTTTTGAATTCTTTGTCTAAAGTTGTCCGTGTTTACGACATAAACATCAAAATCGCTATTCTTGTTTGGATTTCCTCTTATTATGCTTCCACTAACAAAAATCGCTTTATAGTTGAAGTTTTGTTTAATCCAATTTAAACCAAGTTCAAGTGCAATTTTATGATCAGAATTCATAGTTTAGATAAGGATATTGAGCAATGATTGGGCATAAGAGGATATAGTACTAAGGGATTCTAAAGACTATCTCGCTGAAAATTAGCTTAGATTATGTTTATTTTAGATTATTTCTCAGATTGAGCCAATGCGCAGAAATAAGCATAGAAGTCGCAGCATATTCACCATAGCTCATCCAATGAAATTGCTCATGAAATAAACTCGCTATCACCATAATAGTATAAGAAAACCACATGAAATAAGCTATTTTTCTATTGTTCATCGATTTAGTAGAATGCCAAATTGCTAAAAAAGCAAAGACGATGAAAAATAATTTTGCTAAACTTGAAGTCAATAATACCGCGCCAATAGACAAGAAAAATGGTGCCGCAACACAATGAGCAATACACATAACTGCGCTAGATATGCCAAGAAAATCTGATATTGCGGATTTAGAAATCAACTGCATGAAGGTAAATTAGAAAACAAAGATAATACTTTTTAGTCAAAGCGCAACTGCGTTGCGATTTTTTGGCAGTTAATTTATGTTAAATCATCTTTATAAGCGACTTGTATGAAGATTTGATATTTATAGTCAGCACCTAAAAATTCATCATCAAACCCGCAATATTAGCGGTCATTAGACAGCAAATCGTTCCTCCAATCAAAGATTTTACACCTAATTCCGTTAAGGTTTGGCGTTGGTTTGGTGCCATAGTACTAATGCCTCCTATCTGAATACCAATACTTGCAAAATTGGCGAATCCACTTAAAGCATAAGTAATAATCAATAAGGTTTTAGGCGTAAAAGATACGCCTATCTTTAAATAATTGCTCAAAGTAGAATAGGCAAAAAATTCATTGATAATGGTTTTTTCCCCGAGCAACTGCCCTGCGAGCAATACTTCATTCCAGTTTACGCCGATTAAATAGGCAATTGGAGCAAATAAATAAGCCAAAATCAACTGAAGATTTAACGCTTGAAAAACACCTGAAGATTTAAGGGTTATCCATTGATTTAGATTATAACCTCTGAAATGTATCCAGCCACCCACCGCTTCCATCGTACCATTGACCAAGGCCATCAACGCGATAAAAGCGACGAGCATAGCACCGACATTCGCAGCGAGTTTGAGTCCGTCTATAGTACCTATTGATATGGCATCTAATACATTCGAGCCTAATTTTTCTTTATTGATAGCAGCCTCTTTACTTATATTTTCTGTTTGTGGTAGTAGGACTTTGGATATAGCTATTGTAGCAGGAGCAGACATAAGTGTAGCGGACATGAGATGCAAGGCATAATAATTCATTAATTCAGGATTTCCATTGCTGAGCATACTGACATAAGCAGCCATGACTGAGCCCGCTGTGTTAGCCATTCCACCTACCATAATACAGAGGATCTCGGAGCGAGTCATATCTTTGAGATAGGGTTTAATAAAAAGAGGGGCTTCGGTTTGCCCCAAGAATATATTGGCAGCTGTCGATAAACTCTCAGCACCACTAATATAAAGAAATTTACTGAGCAAGAAACTAAAAAACTTGACAAAAAGCTGTAAAATTCCTAAATAATATAGCAAAGACGACAATGCAGAGAAAAAAACGATATTGGGCAAAACCTGTATCGCAAAAACATAACCCCAGCTCGTATTGTCCGTATTAGCTAAGGAGCCAAAAAGAAACTCTGTTCCTTTGTGTGAAAGCAAAATTATTTGAACAAAACCATTGGAAAGACTCTCTAAAATATTTTTAAATAAGTTCATTGGTAAAACGCCAATTAAAACCAAGGCACTCAAAACAGCTGTAGCTACAGGAATCAATGTAGAAACCTTATAGGTCATAGTGCGCAAGCGATTTAAGAGATATAGCAAGGATATAATAAGCAATGAAATCCAAAAATAATTGAACTTCAAAATCCCAAATGCGAAAATTACTTGGGCTATAATGCTATAAATTACAGTTTTCCATGGAATTTTATTTCTATGGCTACTAAGCAAATACGCGATACCGACCAAAACTAATAGGCCAATAATACTTCTAAAAATTTCAAATGCCATAGGTAATTAGGTGTTATTTTTCTGGTCCAAAAAATCTTTTATCATTTGTGCGAGGACATAGTTTTCTTCATCAACGGCATTTTTCAACAGTATTACTAACTCATCTTGAGACATTCTAGAAAATCGAGCCAATCTTTCTTCTTGAGAAAGGGTAGAAAAATCAAGGTCAATAGGTAGCAAAGGGGTTTCTTTTTTGATTTCTATAGATTGATTCAAAGATGTAGTTTGCTTTGATTGGATAGACTCAAAATGTTCAAAAATCTCTTCGACACATTCTAAACCGACTTCAAAACGCACAGCTAAAGCAATAGCATCACTTGGTCTAGCATCAAAAGGTACTTCTTCCCCATACTTATTTACTACATAAATAAAAGCCTTAAATACACCTTCGAAATAATTATACAGGACTACCTTAGTAACCGAAAGCTGAAACTCAATCATCATGGAATAAAATAATTCATGTGAGGTAGGTCTAATTGTCTTGATGTTTTCAGAAGCGATCGTGATAGCTTGTGCTTCAGCCACGCCTATAATCATCCGTATCGTTCTTGAGCCTTCTTTTTCTTGTAAAATAAGATTATAGCTATTTTTCGAAGAAAAATTACTCATGATTGATTTAACTATAATTCTTACCGTATTCAAAAGACTAATTTCATAATTTAAGGGCAAATTTACATAAATTTTTCTATTTATGCTTTTAAATTAAAAATTCAAATACTGCGTATAAAAAATAATTACTTATTTTTGTTTTAAATCCAAAACGATGAATCCGATAAAGCCTGCTTTTCATGATTTTCTTAATGATTTATCTAATAATAATAAAAAAGATTGGTTTGATCTAAACCGAAAAAACTATGAGCTTAACGTAAAAAAGCCTTTTGAAGACTTAGTCGAAATCGTTCATAGTGGCATCAAAGAATTTGACCCGATAATCGATGAACAATGGAAAAAGTCTATCTTTAGAATCAATCGAGACATTCGATTTAGTCCGGACAAAACTCCTTATAAAACCTCTCGATCGGCTTACTTTTCTCCAAGCGGTAAGAATGCCAAGATAGATGTAGGCTATTATTTTTCTATAGAAAATAGGCAATGTACCTTAGGTGCAGGCATTTATAATCCTGATACAGAAACCTTAAATAAAATTAAACAAGAAATTTATTATCATCTCGAAGAATTTCAAAATATCCTAAAAGACAAGGCATTCCAAAAGCAATTTCCTACATTTTATACGGAGCGTTTCAAAACGATTCCACCAAAAGTTAAAGCATACGAAAGTATAGGTGATTTCATTTACTATAAGTCTTTTATCGTCACCACTTCTCTAAACGAAAAACAAGTTGCATCAGATAATTTCTCAGATACAATCATATCTGCCTTGCATCATACATTACCTTTAGTTAAATTTCTTAGAAATGCACTAGACTAATATGGTGAAAAATTTGGTCTATTTCAATCTACCCATTGCTATCATTTCAGGAGTATGGATGACCCAATTGAGTTCAAGACCTGTTTTAGGCTTGTTCTTCTCTATATCTACATGGTTGTATTATACATCAATTAGGTTTTTTTATATTCGGGACTATGAAGCTACCTTAAAAGATGAAATTTTAGATTTATATGCTAGAAATTTAACTGAGCTTTTGTTTTTAATTGGCTTTGTTATTCTTGGATTATTATTAATGTTGAATAAATATCATTTTCAGACTTTTTTCTCGATTAAATTGTTGATACCTTTGAGTTTTGGCCTAAGCTATCCCTTAGCTCGACCGATTTTAGGGTTCAAGAATATTTGGATTAGTGCTGCATGGTTGAGTTTAGCTTGGTCACTTGGATTAGATATAGACTTGATTGACTATATCTATTGGTTCGCTTGGATACTTTTATTGAGTTTGGTCTATGATCAAATCGACGAAGGTAAAATTGCACAATATTACCTGCATTTATTTAGTTTGGCTTTTTTGCTTTTTTCTATATATTATGACAATTATGCTGTCGTATTTTCCTTGGTTTCATTAAACATATTACTGAAATTTCAAGATAAGATTTCTCAAAAATATCTTTGGACTTCTCTAGTGGACTCAGCGATATTATTTCCTATTTTTTGGTCGGGAGTATTAACCCGAACTTGAGATGGAGATTTGCTGCAAGCCCATTTGTAGGGGGATTAAGAAACATATTGGTAGTTTGTAACACAAACATATATCCAAGACCTGCACCGTACTCAAAGCTAAATGTTTTGCCAACGCGACTTCGCATGCCCCACGAAGGGATAAAACTCAAGGTCGGGTTCAAAACACTATTTTCTTGGTTGGTGATATAAAGAAAATTAGGCACTAAAAGCGAGTGAATAGTCAAGAAATTAGCGCTATTTGCTACAATATCTTTGTTTTTTTTATGTCTTCTTTTGAGATTATAATACCATCTCGGCTCTAATATGACATTTGGGATAAGATGATAAATGAATTCACTATTGACTATAGAGAGCGTATTGTAAAATCCAACTTCTGACCTCAGGGAAATATTATTGGTTAGTTTGAGCTCTTGATGACCCCATAATCCAAATAGTCCGATTTGAATCCCATGAATTAACTTCTCTACACTAGCTTTTGAAGGATTCACGGATGAATCTAGCTGTGCCAAAGAGATTAATGGTGACATACATATCACCAAAATCCAAGTTTTCAAGAGGATATCTAATTTTTGAACTTATTGATTAAGTCGATATAGGTTTGTTTTGGAGAATTTCCAACTACATTCTCTAAAATTTTGCCTTCTTTCATCAGAAATACGCTCGGAATACTTCTCACTCCAAACTCTCTAGCTAAATCGCCGTTGTCTCCGTCCTGCATATCTACTTTGACTACGAGTACTTCTTCTTTCATTTCCTCACCTAGCTCTTCGAGGGTAGGGCTTAATGCTTTACATGGGGCACACCATTCTGCCCAAAAATCCACTAGTACGAATTTGTCTGTACTATTTATCGTCTCATTGAAATTTTCTTTGTTTGCTGCTATAGACATAATTAAAAGTTTAAAATTTAAATTAAGGATTAGGAATTCTAGAAAAATTTAGATTCCCTATTTTATATGCAAAAATAATCGATTTTTTAACGATGAAATGTAAAAAATATCCAAAAACAAATCCACTTAGTACATCGCTTAGATAATGAACCCCTATATAGAATTGACATAGTCCTATACTTACAGCCCAAACCCATAAGCCAATTTTCTCCCATAATCCCCTAAAGAACCAAGTCCATAAGCTTGCTAAGGCAATATGATTCATCGCATGACAAGAAGGAAAACTAAAAGTCTGACTACAATCTAATCCTAAGTGAAAGTAGGGTTGCAACTCAGGCAAATGACACGGACGTGATCTCATAAAAAAATCTTTGAGTACCTGTGCACAAAGCAAATCAGACAAGGCTATGAGAAAAAGGCTAGAAACGACCAAAGTGACTACTTGTTGCTTACTTCGATAATACAAAGTGCTCAACAATGTGATATAGAGCGGAATCCAAGTGAGTTTATTTCGCCATATCAATGCAATTTGATGTATTGTAGGGTCATAGAGATAGCTATATTTGGCTTGAAAAAGATACAAATCTATGTCTTGTATAGAATCTAAAAATAAATCTAGGGGCATATTTTAGAAAAGTTACTTTAAAACAATTGAGCTTTGCCGTGTTTGCGTTTATTGACCTTTAGATTTTTTTCTTCAATTCTTTGATTTTCTTCTGGGGTATTATAGGTAGGGCAGTTTTTTTTCTTGCAGCCGATTTGGGTGAAAGCAACTATGGTGAATAATAGCAAATATTTCATAAGGTAGTATTTCAGGCAAAGATAACGTATTTGAAAATATCCTAAAGAAAAAAAGAAAAATCACTACTTTTACTGCATATAATTTAAAAAAGAAATGAATATCGCCCTATTTTTTGGTTCTTTTAATCCAATTCATACCGGACATCTTATTATCGCACAAAGCATTTGCAATCTAGGCTCATTTCAAGAAGTATGGCTCGTCATCACTCCTCAAAATCCAAATAAAACAAAAGCCTCATTAATTGCACATACCAAAAGATATATTCTAGCAGATATTGCTACGGACAAGCATCCTCAAATCAGACCTTCAAACATAGAGTTTAATCTTCCTCAACCGAGCTATACCATAGATACCTTAGCCTATTTACAGAGCATTTATCCCAACAGGAAATTCACTATTGTCATGGGTTGGGATAATTTCAAAACCATAGAAAAATGGAAAAATTATGAAAAAATCATAGCGCACTTTTCTATCATCGTTTACAAAAGAGGCACAGATAAAATCGAGATAGACAGTGAAAAATTTCCTAAGGTTACCTTGATGGATGCTCCACTTCTAGATATTTCTGCTACGATGATTCGAGAAAACTTCTCAAAAGGCATTGACAATAAATATCTTTTGCCTGATGAAGTAATCGAAGAAATCCAAAAAGGCGGTTATTATCCTTTGGCCTAATTTCTTTACAAATAAGATATTATTGATTCGCTTAGAAATAATATCCTATAGAAACTGAAAAGTATCAAAACATGTTTCGTATCTCCAAATCTATTGAATATTAAATCTTAACTACTAAATAGTAGCCTTTCTATCTTACAACAATTTCAAACCATTAAGCCAATTATATTAAAAATTAATAAGTGTATCATAAATCAAATTAAAAGTTAAATTTGCACCTCAAAAATTAGACAATGATCAAAACAGTTGATTTAATCAACCACTCTGTTAATAATGGATAAAAATAAAACTGTGAGTTGATCTTATGAAAATAGTTCGTATCTTTGCAAAACCATTAAATTTATTTGCTTTTCGTTTTGAAGGCTAGAAGATGAATGAGTTGCGAAGATTAGTAACATTATGGAACGATACTGCTAATTTATACGAGTTTGTAAAGAACAACTAATCAGATGTTCCAAAAGATGTTCCTATACAAACATTAGTTTTTATACTTATCGAAGATGCAAACAATATTGATAACACAATTCTTGAGATTTCAAGAAATCCAAAAAGAAGTTTCGAAGAATTTTTCAAGCCTTTGGACAATCAAGAATACCATATTGTGGAACTATCAAAACAAAAAGGACGGAAAAATTATTTGCGCATATTTGCGATTAAGATTGATAAAAATTGTTTTGTAATAACAGGAGGGGCTATTAAATTTCATCACTTAAACAAAGACAGACCTCATACACTAAGAGAAATGCAAAAGCTAAGTAGATGCAGAGACTATTTAAAAGAAAATAGAGTATTTGACGCAGATTCTTTCTATGAATTTATAAACGAACAACTATGACAAACAAGGAAAAATTTCATCAACTCGTTTTAGAAAAAGACACTAAAACATTAGCAGCGGTTAAAAAAATAATTAAAAACCGTGCAATGTTGCGTGAATCGCAGCAAATTGCGCTCAAAGTTTTGTAGAAATTAGATGATTTAGGTTGGTCACAAAAAGACCTTGCAAAAGCAATGCTTGTTTCACCTCAACAAATTACAAAAATTGTTAGTAGCAAAGAAAATTTAACCCTTGAAACACAAATCAAGTTGCAGAATATTTTAGACATTCCTATATTAGCAAGTTATTATGAGAAAAAAGCTGAGAAACTTGAAGAACTGATTTTAACATTTGAAAAAAAGGTTGAGAAGATTGTTGCTCAAGCATTTGAGTATAGCAATAACTATCAATCGACTAAGGTTTTGAAGCTAGAAAAAACTAATTATTCACAAGAATATTATCAAGCAGCCGCAGTATGATGAAAAAAGAAAATGCACCAATTGGGTTTGCTCTATATGGCATAAAAACGGAGCAGTTTGCTATTTTTTAGGCAAATTATGCTCTTAAAAAAGAAACGGGTTTTGGTACAGAATTACAATTTAAATTAAACCATATAAATAAACAAATTGGCGTCTTCCTTGGATTTGAATTTACGCAAGGGAAAATAGTATTTCTTAAAATTGTAGTAAGTTGCCATTTTAAAATAGAAAATAGTTCTTGGAGTTCATTTATTCAAGAAAATAAATTAATAGTTCCCAAAGGGCTTTTGGCACATTTAGCTATGATTACGGTAGGAACAACAAGAGGTGTTTTATATGCAAAAACAGAAAATTCACCTTATTCAAAATATATTGTTCCAACAATTAATGTAGCAGAAATGATTGAAAAAGACGCTATCTTTGAAATCAATTCAGAAGAATAAATTAATTATCTAAAAATCAGATTCTTCCTTATTCTGTCCTTACAAAAGTAAGATAAGCCATATCCCTAGTATTGGGAAAAACCTTGTCGAGTAATTTAGTAACCGGCAAAACCAATTTTTGAAGCATTATAGCCAACTTGGTAGATGGCTCTCCTTCCTTTCTATGGGAAGGATTGGCAATTTTTCGGATAGCGCCACAAACATAATAACTAACACTAAGCGGAAGAAATTCAACTTTTTCCAAAGAAAAGCCATAGGAATTAAATAAGGATTCATAAAAAGACACAGGTCGTCCCATACAGAGGTTATCACCTTTTATACTTGATTCTATTCGCTCTGCGATAACGATATTTTTTTTTGTAACACGGCACAGCTGTTCTACGGTATTTCGGAGGGCATTTTCGTCAGTGTTATGCTGCAATACAGTAATAGTAAATGATATATCAAAGTATTTATCTTCATAGGGTAATACATGACTACTCAGAAGGCTCAAAGATACTTGAGGATAATCCTTCATCCTTGATTGTGCTATAGAAAACATAGTAGGGGAGAGGTCTGCACCATAGAGCAAAAGAGGATTTCCCTGAAGCAACGTGAATAAATTTCCTGAAGCTCCGAAGCCTAGCTCAAAGACTTTTGCCTGACTTACTTTAAAATTACTTAAAATAGACAGAGACAATTTTCTTTTATATTCATAATAAGGTTCGTCGTCTCCTGCTAAATAATTTTCGTGATTACGGTCTTTTATCCTTTGCGCTACCTCCTCCCAATATTCTTGAACATTATACTTCATCTAACAATATACTTCAAAGACCTTTTTCCAATGCTCAGCGATAGTTTGGGCTATATTTCCTTCGATTTGATGTCTCTCTACGAAATGAACAAGTTTGCCGTCTTTGAAAAGAGCCATAGACGGAGAAGTAGGCGGATAAGGCAAGAAGAACTCTCTTGCTGTCTGAACGGCATCTTTGTCTACACCTGCGAAGACAGAATATAAAGCATCAGGTTTCTTATCTGAGGACGATACAGCCGCTTTTAATCCTGGTCTTGCAGCGCCTGCGGCACAACCACATACGGAATTGACAAGAATAAGCATGGTACCTTCTTTGTGGGTTTCCAAAGCGTTTTTAACTTCTTCTGACGAGGTCAAATCTTTGAATCCTACGTCATGAAGCTCAGCCTTCATAGGGTTTACAAGTTCTGGTGGATACATAATCTATGTTTTTTGTTAGGTTAAATATTCTTCTTTTTTTTTGAGGTACAAATATAATATAATTCCGCCTAATACACCGCCTAAATGTCCTATCGCACTCGACCTATCCCAATCGAAGTTTTGATAACCCATATAGATAGAATAAAGGACAAAGCATATAAGCAGGGTTCGCGCCTTCATAGGCACCGGAATTGGAAATACAAAAAAAGACAATTTAGGATATAAAAGCGCCAAAATTGTAAATAAGCCTAGAATTGCTCCTGAGGCTCCTACCGTTACTGCTTGAATTTCAGGGAAATAGCCCAGTGTATCAGGAGTAATGCTAAAGCTTTGTTGATAATAATATAGTTTTGATGCAAAATTCAATTGAATCATTATATTAGACACGAGACCAGAAAAAAAATAAAAATAAAATACCAACCGACTTCCCAACATTTTTTCTAATATATTTCCTATAGAAAAAAGCGAGAAACAATTGACTAAAAGATGAAAAATCGAGCCGTGAACGAAAAGATTTGTCAGCATTCTGTATGCGTGAAATTCTACAAAGTCAAAATAAATCAACCCTAAATCTTGCGGTAAGTTTCTTGCGGTAAAGTTTGGTAAAATTAAACTGATTAAAATATAAACCAAAACATTTATAGCTATGATAATATTGGAAACACTCCATGAATTTTTTTCTATCATCTAATCAAGGGTTAAATAGGTAAGTATTTGTTTTCCCGTAGGACTTATATGTGGATTTTCACAGGAAAAGAGCTGTGATAGGAAATTCTCAATTTCTTCTTGTGACCAATGATAAGGGTGATAAAGCGCAGAAATCCTTGATAGCGATTTATAATAATTTTCGAGAATGTCTGTTTTCGCTCGATAAATCGTCATAAACTCTTGAATGATTTTTTGAATCACTTCACTATGGGACTCGACTTCGATATGGGCAGGAACGCCGAGAATTTGAAATTCCTTGTCTTTCTTTTCTAAAATATAACCTATATCTTGAATATTAGCGAGAATTTCTTCTAGAACAAGTAGTTCTTGCATCTCTAAATAAAGTGGCTCAGGAAAAAGAAGTTGTTGTATAGAGATTCGTTGACTCTGTTTATAAAGTCTTTCGAAGAGAACTCTTTCGAATCCATTCTTGAGATCTATGATCTGAAGGGACTTTCCATTGGGATGACAAAGGATAATTTTTTGTTTTGGGATGAAAATTTTTCCCATTTCCGTAGAATAAGAAACTTCATTAAGTAAATTGAGCTGTTTGACGGAATTCTCCTCTTCTTGTGTGTTTCCTTGGAAAAGGGTTTGCCATTGTTGTGCTACATTATCCCTATGATGTGTGAGCTGCGGTCGATTAGCGCTTATAGAAGTGGGATTTACTAGTTCTAAAGAATTTCCTTGCGTTCTTTTATTAATTGGTCTAGAAACGGATGGTAAATTTTGAAATTGAGGATCAAGGGAAAAATCGAGAGAAGGAGCAAGTTGATAAGCAGTGAGTGATCGTTTGATAGCAGCTTCGACAATTTTGAATACCATTTGTTCATCTACGAATTTCACTTCATATTTCTGTGGATGCACATTGATATCCACGAGATCAGGCTGAATATCGACAAACAAAACCAAAAACAAATAATGATCCGAAGGAATTAACCCATGATAAGCCGATTGACATGCTCGATACATCAAAGGACTTTTGACATATCTTCCATTGACATAGATAAATTGTTTGGATTTATACGATTTACTGCTGTGCATAGGTTTGGAGACATAGCCCATAAGACTCATAATAGGCGTTTGCTCACGAAACTCTACGATTTTGGGTGCTAGATGAGCACCAAATATTTGTAAAATTCTTTTATTATAAGTTGTTTTATCGAGTTGGAGCAATATATGGTCATTGTGATAGAGGGACATCTCGATCGACGGATGAGAAATAGCAAGACGTTCGAACTCTATCATAATTTGTCTTAGTTCTTCTTTGTCTGATTTGAGAAAATTTCGACGTGCTGGAATATTAAAAAAAATATTTTTTACAGAAATTGATGTGCCATTTTCTGTCATACAAGGCTCAATTTGCAGCACTTCATTGTGTTCTATTCGAACAAAAGTGCCGAGTTCGTCTTCTTCTCGTTTTGTTTTGAGCTCGACTTGGGCTATAGCAGCTATAGATGCCAATGCTTCCCCGCGAAACCCTTTAGTCGTAAGACTATATAAATCTTCTGCTTGTGTGAGTTTGGAGGTAGCGTGTCTCAGAAAACACATTTGAGCATCATCAGGATTCATCCCACTTCCGTTGTCAATGACTTGAACATAGGATTTTCCTGAATTTTTGACTAGGAGTTTTATTTGAGTTGCACCAGCGTCAATGGAGTTTTCCATAAGCTCTTTGACCGCTGATGATGGCCTAAGGATAACTTCACCAGCGGCAATTTGATTTGCTACAATCATCGGTAATTGCCGAATTATTCCCTGCATGATTAAGTTATTTATAGGTTTATTCGATTTCGCTGCTCCAGCCTATCATGCCATTTTCAAGATTAAATACTTTTTCGAAGCCCATGGAATTGAGATATAGACTGGCTTGAAGACTTCTTGCACCACTTCTACAGACCATGACATAGGTTTTATCTGGGTCAAGGTCGTGGGCTTTTTCATGAAATTCCCCTGCATTATAGTCATATCCTATTAACGCGCCCTCTATGACACCTTGAGCCGTTTCATCGGGAGTTCGCACATCGATTATAGTCAAATCTTCATTTGCTCTTAAATCTTTTAATTCTTTGGGTTTGATTTGCGGTATCATTATCTTCTATTGTTTAAGATCGAAATATAATAGAGCAAATTAACCAAAGAGCCTATGGCTGCTGTGACATAAGTCATCGCTGCCCATTTAAGCCCGTCTTTTGCTTTTTCATATCCTTCATCGTCTATACGCTGCGTATCTAACCAAGCTAAAGCACGCTTGCTCGCATCAAACTCTACAGGCAAGGTCACGAAAGCGAAAACAGTAGTCAAGCCATAAAGAACGATACCGATCATAAGTGGCATTGTAATATTTGAACGAAGTAATACAAATCCGCCCATCAATAAAAAAGGCATAAATTTAGAAGCGAAGCTTACAATAGGCACCATTTTTGAGCGAAATCCAAGCATGCTATATGCTGTGGCATGCTGAACCGCATGACCTACTTCATGGGCTGATACAGCAGCTGCGGTTATAGAGTTTGACGCATAGACGAGTTCTGATAAATTAACTGTTTTATTGGTGGGGTTATAGTGGTCTGTAAGCTGCCCTGGTGTAGAAATCACTTGTACATCCGTAATTCCATTGTCTCTAAGCATTTGTTCTGCGATTTCTTTTCCGGTAAGCCCTAGTGAATTTCGCTGATTTGAATACTTATTCATTTTGGATTTGAGCATCATTTGTACTATGGCTCCACCGACCATAACTACAATAAATAAAAAAGAATAACTCATAAATTTAGATTTTTAGATGATATATAATATTTTTTTAATTAAGCATCAATATTTGCATACGTAGCATTTTGTTCGATAAATTCTCTTCTCGGTGCTACTTCATCTCCCATCAACATAGAAAAAACCCTATCTGCTTCCATAGCGTTTTCAATTGTGATTTTCTTTAGAATTCTCGTTTCCGGATTAAGGGTAGTTTCCCAGAGTTGTTCCGGGTTCATTTCTCCAAGCCCTTTGTATCGCTGTACATGGACTCCGTCTGACTTTCCTTTGCCAATTTCTATAATGGCTACATCTCGTTCTTTGTCATTCCAGCAATAACGAAATTCTTTGCCTTTTTTCACTTGATAAAGTGGAGGCGAGGCAATATATACATAGCCTGCTTCTACCAAAGGCTTCATAAATCTATAAAAAAATGTCATGATCAAGGTAGTAATATGCGAACCATCTACGTCGGCATCACACATAATGACTATTTTATGATATCTAAGTTTTTCGATATTGAGTCTTTTTTGATCATCCTCTGTACCTATAGAAACACCTAAAGCTGTAAATATATTTCTAATTTCTTCATTTTCATATATTTTATGTTCCAAGGCTTTTTCTACATTGAGGATTTTTCCTCTAAGTGGCATAATGGCTTGAAATTTTCTATCTCTACCTGTTTTGGCGGTACCTCCTGCTGAGTCTCCTTCTACCAAAAAAATTTCGCTTAAGCCTGGGTCTCGTTCTGAGCAGTCCGCAAGTTTTCCGGGCAAACCTGATCCTGTTAAGACTGTTTTTCTTTGAACGAGTTCGCGCGCTTTTTTGGCTGCATGTCTTGCATTTGCGGCTATAATTACTTTTTCAATGATGAGTTTAGCTTCTTTTGGATTTTCTTCTAGATAAGCGTCGAGCACCTTAGTGACGGCTTGAGACACCACAGAAGTAACTTCCTGATTTGAGAGTTCATCTTTGGTCTGACTACGAAACTGTGGATTAGGCACCTTGACGGAAACCACGGCGGTTAGTCCTTCTCTGAAATCCTCTGCAGATAAAGTGACTTTCATTTTGGCAAATAGAGCGTTCTTGTCTCCATAGTCCTTTAAACTTTTAGAAATGCCTCGCTTAAAGCCACCAACATGGGTTCCACCCATCATAGTTTGAATATTATTGGCAAAAGAAAAGATATTTTCTGAATAACTGTCATTGTATTGGAAGGCTACTTCTACCACTACACCTTCAGACTCTCCGGTAATATGAATCGGTTGATTTAGCAAGGATTGTCGCGCTTTGTCTATAAAGTTGACGAAATCCGTTAAGCCATTATCACTAAAGAATTCTTCTTTTTTGACATTCCCTTCTTCGTCTTTATGCCTTCTGTCTTCGAGCTTTAGCCTAACGCCTTTGTTGAGGAAGCTCAATTCACGAAGCCGATAAGATAGAATTTCGTATTTGAACTCTACGGTATCGAAAATCGTAGCATCTGGGGTGAAATGAATTGTAGTGCCCGTTTTGTCTGATTCCCCGACGACATGGACATCTGATTTAGGCTTTCCTTCACTATACTCTTGCTCAAATATTTTTCCTTCTCTATGAACTGTCGCTACAAGTTTGGAGGACAAGGCATTGACACAAGATACCCCGACACCATTAAGTCCACCTGATACTTTATAGGAGTTTTTATCAAATTTACCGCCTGCATGCAATTCTGTCATGACGAGCTCTAAAGCAGATTTTTTAAGTGTCGGATGAAGTCCTGTAGGAATTCCTCTACCATCGTCTTGAATGGAAATCGAGCCGTCTTCATGGATTATCGTATCAATTGCCATACAGTGACCTGCAAGCGCCTCATCTATGGAGTTGTCTAGGACTTCATTGACTAAATGGTGTAAAGCCCTAGAATCTGTACCACCAACATACATACCTGGTCGAACTCTAACTGCTTCTAAGCCTTTTAGGGCTTGTATCGAAGAGGCCTCATAGCTAGAATTTGATTGTTGCTCTGGGTTTATATTTTGATTTGTTTCAGGATTTACTTCTGGGTTTTCTAACATGGATCTTTCTTTTATTATGCACAAATATAACACTTTCTATTTTTATTGTTGTGAAAAAAATTAAATATTTTATAATTCTTACTCCAAGGAATTTCTAAATCAAAAGAATATACTATGATTTTTATTTTTTTTTTTTATTTTTGTGAATAAATTATTTACCTTTTATATGGACGCTGAATCGGGCATATCACTTAAATTATTTCTTTCTTTATTATTAGTATTTCTCAATGGATTTTTTGTAGCGGCTGAATTCGCTATAGTTAAAGTACGCGCCTCTAAGCTAGAATCTTTAGTAACTAAAAATTTAGCACAGAAAACAGCCCTTAAGATTATCGGTAATTTAGATAATTATTTGGCGGCTACACAGCTAGGAATTACCCTTGCATCTCTAGCGCTTGGTTGGATTGGCGAGAGTGCGATGGAGGCACTCATTATCAAAGTCATTTTAGCGCTTAATTTGTTTGAACCATCAAAGGCTTTAGAAATAGCTCATAGTATTGCTCTTCCCTTGGGTTTTTTTATCATTACATTCTTGCATATCGTCTTTGGTGAGCTTGTCCCTAAATCTATGGCTATTGTTGGCCCTTTAAAAACCACGCTATTAATAGCTACTCCTTTGAATATTTTTCAAATCATTTTTAGTCCTCTTATATCCTTCTTAAATGGTATAGCAAATGTCATCATCAAGGCTATCGGTATTCAAATGAAGCAAGAAGATGTGCATTCTGAAGAAGAACTTAAACTTATCATCAGCGAAAGTGCAGAAGGTGGCGCTATAGAGGACAGTGAAAGAGAGTTAATACAAAATGTATTTGATTTCGATGATCGACTAGTCAAACAGGTATATGTACACAATACCAAAGTAAGTGGAATCCCTGTAGATATAACGATTAGCGAAGCAACCAAAATTGTATTTGAAGAGGGCTATTCACGATATCCTATTTATAATGGTTCTTTAGATAATATTATCGGAATGATTCATGCTAAAGATATCTTAAAAAGCAATATTCAGAAGTCATTTACTAAAATTTCAGAAATTAAAAGAGATGTCATTTACATCAACGAATCAAAAAAAATCTTAGAGGTACTTCGACTTTTCCAAAAAGAAAAAACTGAATTCGGTATCGTTGTAGATGAATTTGGTGCTACCACAGGTATCGTAACTATGGAAGACATTATCGAAGAATTAGTCGGCGATATTCAAGACGAACACGATAATGAGTTTCAAATCGTAGAAAAAATCTCAGAAAGTGAGTTCCGGATTTATTCTCTGAATAGTGTGATCGATATCAATGAATTTATCCCGTTTCCAATTCCAGAGAATGAACAGTATGAGACGCTAAGCGGCTATATAGCTATGCTTTCTGATAGACTTCCCGTCATTGGTGATGAAATCGAAGATGCAAACTATCTTTTTAGAATTAATACCATGAATCGAAAAAGCCCTGAAATTGTAACTGCTATAGTTAAAAAAACTGATTAGACTCTTAATCGCCTATGCGATATTTCAACATAATAGACCGATATATTATCAAGAATTTCCTTGGAGGTTTCATTTATACTTTGACACTAATTGTTGCGGTTTCTATTACTATAGATATTAGTGAAAAAATTGACAAATTCTTTAAACATGAGTTGACAATAGCACAAATTATTCAGGATTACTATATTCCTTTTATTCCTTATGTTATTTCATTGATTGGGCCATATTTTGTATTTATTACCGTAATTTTTTTTACTTCTCAGCTTGCAGCTCGCTCTGAAATCGTAGCTATTTTCAATGGCACAATGAGTTTTCGTAGATTTTTACTTCCTTATTTTGTCTCAGCTTCTCTAATAAGCATTGGCTTTTGGCTTTTGGTAAACTATGTCGTACCTCATTTCAACAAAAAAAGACTCGCTTTTGAAAATAAATATATCGCTTATGTCTCTTCTGTCACATCTGATAATATTCATCGCAAACTAAATGACTCTACCTATATTTATTTCAAAATTTACGATAAATCCACTCAGTTTGCATCGAATTTTAGTATCGAAAAAATCCAAAATTTTACCCTGAAATCCAAACTCATGGCGAGTAACGCTAGATATGACACGGCTAAAGGCACTTGGACCGTATTTGATTATTTCACTAGAGAAATTCATAAGGACAGTGAGACTTTGACTTCTGGAGATTCTTTAAAACTGCCTATTACCTTTAATCCAGAGTTGCTGCTCAAACGCTGGACTTATAAAGAAGAACTTTCTCGAGACGAACTCAAAGCCTACGTAGCGGAGCTTAAATCCTCTGGAGCGACAAATTTCAAAGAGTTTGAAATAGAAATATACAAAAGAGACGCTTATGCCTTGGGTATCATCGTGCTTACCTTCATCGGCGTCATTCTATCAAGCAAGAAAATTCGCGGCGGCTTAGGGCTTCATTTGATGTTTGGCATTGTATTATCGTCTATTTACGAGGTGTTGCAGCGATTTTTCGCTACGATAAGCATCAATTTAGGCTTTTCCGCATTTTGGTCTGTTTATATTCCGCTCCTAATTTATATCGGTATTATGAGTGTCTTATGGTGGAAATATCAAGAACAATAAGATGGATTGGAAGTTTTACTTGACTTATTATTTATTGGTTTTTCGGGTACTGACGCCCTTAAAGCTCTTGAACCTTACTAAACTGAAGCTCGCTTATCTTTTCAAGTTAAATTTCAAAGCGATGCCTTATTTCATGAGCATCGAGCCGACAAATCATTGCAATCTAGGCTGTACGGAATGTCCTTCTGGACTAAAAGAATTTTCTAGAGCTATGGGTAATGTCGATTTGAATTCAATCCAGAAGATTACAGCTCAGGTCAAAGCGAATTTGATACATCTTATTTTATATTTCCAAGGCGAGCCGACAATGGTTAAGGATTTCTCTGAGATTGTCGCGCATTTAGTCTCGCAAAAAATTTTCGTATCTACCTCGACTAATGGGCATTATCTCACTCCTCGAAAATGTGAAGAAATCGTCAAATCAGGACTACAGCATCTCATCATTTCGATGGATGGCTTTACCCAAGAAGTTTACGAAACATACAGAAAACAAGGCAATGTAGAAAAAGTGAAAATCGGAATATCCAATCTCATTGAAGCCAAGCAAAAATTTAAGTCCAAAACGCCTTTAATAGATATACAAATGGTGGTCTTCGCGCATAATGAACATGAAATTGACTTAGTAAGAGATTTCTCTCGAAAAATAAAAGCCGATAAATTTACCCTCAAATCTGCTCAAATATACGACTACGAAGAAAAAACACATTTAATTCCATCGGATAAATCTTTGAGTCGTTACATTCAGGACGAAGACGGCTGGAAAATCAATAATAAACTCGAAAACGAATGCTGGAGAGCGCAGAGCGGCTGTGTGGTGACATGGGATGGCTTTATGGTTCCTTGTTGCTTCGATAAGGATGCTACTTATCAGCTTGGCAATGTGCTTGAAGATTCTGTGGACGAAGTATTTCAGGGAGAAAAGCGCCAAAAATTTTTACAAAACATACAATCCAATCGCAAAGCTATCGATATCTGTACCAATTGTACAGAAGGCAAAAGGATTTTTTAATTTTTTGCTCTAGAATGTTGTGAAGTTTTTTTGACACAATCACTTTCTCAAATAAAAATCAATGAAATACCTAAAAATCACTCCTGAAACCGACACTAAAATTACTGGAAGTCCAAATGGGATTATATTTATTTATGAAAAATTAAACATTCCAAAAAAAACACTACTTTTGTACTAAAATTTACAATAAAATTAAATGACTTTAGAACAATATATTAGCAGCATCGACAAAAGATACAGACTCGGAAACGCTACCGAACATACTTTTCGGGGTGATTTACAAAATCTTTTAGAAGCACTAGTGCCATCAATCAGAGCGACCAACGAGCCGAAAAGACAAAGCTGCGGAGCACCGGACTACATTTTGACTAAAAATGATATTCCTTTGGGGTTTATTGAAGCCAAAGATATTGGGGACAAAGACCTTGACGGAACAAAGAAAACAGGAAACAAAGAACAATTCGATCGTTATAAGGCTTCTTTAAACAACTTAATTTTCACAGACTATTTGAGCTTCCATTTGTACCGTGAAGGAGAATTTGTAACTAAAATTGCCATTGCAGAAGTAACAGACAAAGGCATTGTTCCTCTTACCGAAAGCTTCGTCATTTTTGAAAATCTGATTAAAGACTTTTGTTCTCATTTAGGACAAACCATAAAAAGCAGTAAAAAATTGGCAGAAATGATGGCGGGAAAAGCCCGACTTCTCTCTGATGTTATTGGTAAAGCTCTGACAAGTGATGAAGAAAAGCACGAAGATAGCACATTGAAAGACCAAATGTTGGCTTTCAAACAAATTTTAATACACGACATTACACCCAAAGGTTTTGCTGACGTATATGCTCAAACTATTGCTTACGGAATGTTTGCAGCTCGTTTACACGACCCAACTTTACCAACTTTTAGCCGACAAGAAGCCGCTGAACTTATACCCAAATCTAACCCATTTTTAAGAAAATTATTTCAATATATTGCTGGTTTTGACCTTGACGACCGTATTAAATGGATAGTAGATGATTTGGTGCAAATTTTCTTGGCTTGTAATGTAGAAGAAATGCTAAAAAACTACGGAAAATCAACCAAAATGGAAGACCCAATTATCCATTTTTATGAAGATTTCTTGAGCGAATACGACCCAAAACTCCGTAAATCTCGTGGCGTTTGGTACACACCACAACCCGTTGTAAATTTTATTGTAAGAGCAGTGGATGATATTCTCAAAACCGAATTTGATTTACCACAAGGACTTGCCGACACCAGCAAAACCAAAATAAAAGTAGATATACAGGGCAAAAAGGTGGAGCAAGAAGTTCACAAAGTTCAAATTCTTGACCCAGCCACTGGAACAGGAACTTTTTTGGCAGAAGTGGTAAAACACATTCACAAGAAATTTCAAGGACAACAAGGCATTTGGAGCAATTATATAGAAACCCATTTAATCCCTCGTTTGAACGGTTTTGAATTGCTGATGGCAAGTTACGCAATGGCACATTTAAAATTAGATTTGCTACTTACCGAAACAGGATACAAACCCACAACCAACCAACGTTTTAGAGTTTATCTCACCAACAGTTTAGAAGAACACCACCCCGACACAGGAACTTTATTTGCC
>JALOMB010000030.1 GCA_025455685.1 Chitinophagales bacterium
CTTGGCGTAGACTCCAACGGCAACCTCGGCGTGAGTGCCGGCGTAGGCGTTGGGTCGGCTACAGTGTCTGTAGGAAGCAGCACCAAGATTCCAACATCCACCAACGCCCAAGCAAACTCGCAAACCACATCAAACACCGCCCCCGCAAGCACCATGCCCGCGTCCACTACAGCGAAGCCGTAATCGTCTGTTTTTTCATCTGTCCTACTAGAAGCAGTTAATCAACAACCCGCTACTTTGTACTGATGTTAAAAAGGGGGGTATTGCCCAATATCCTTTCAAGGTTGTATTGGACTACAAAGCTAGGTGATACGATTTATTGGGGGTAGGTCATGGGGATTACGTTATATGTGCAAATTGATTAACTATTACAATAAATTAATACTTCAAAAGCATACTCCATCCTAAGAAGTGCGACTAATTTAGTTTGGCAATCATTACATACAATAATTGTTTCTTCAATATCGTCAATTTCGTTTAAATATAATTCGAATTTCGAATATGAACACTGGATTCTAAATTGCTCTTTGTTATACAAGATATTAAAAATAATACTCTCATTGCTATGAAAAATTTTCAGTTCTTCTTTAAAGTACTCAAATGCATTTTTATATTCATTAGTTTCATCTATATAGACATTGTCTAAAGCATCATAAATACTAAATTCTTTTATTTTAGTATCGTTAGAATTAATTACTTTTTTACTAAAATTGCTATTATCTGTGTCTTCTAAACCATGAAAAATGTTGCTAATATTCAGAAAAGAATACTTGCATTCAATTTTTTTTTTGTAGTTCGCTATTTTAAGTTTCTGAATTTTTGTGTTCATATTTAGTGATGATCTTTTACTTTAAATCCTTCCATATCTTCAGGGATATGTCCTTTATGCTGATTATATTTCCCCGATTCACTTGGATCCACTCGACCTTCCATTGATGTTGCAGTGTGTAAATGAGTTCCTCTTCCAAATTTATCCTCTTGATGCATTACAATAAATTTGCCTTTATGCTCTCCCTCAAAAGCCCAAACGGTTCTATTTTCAAATTCACTATCAAATACTTTTATTGGTTTTGGCGTGTTTACATTTTTAGGAATTCCTAAGTTACGTTTTGCTTGTCTAAACGCAGCTTTAAAGCTTATTTGATCAGCACCAAACACATCCACCCACCCATTCGCATCCCCCACATAGCCATACAGCGTAGGATTATTCCCCGCAAGCCCTATGGGGTCTTGGCTCGGTTGCTGAAACTATTTGCTTCCCCTTTGAAAGACGATGCAAACAAACTCTGACAAGCCAACCAAAATACCGCTATGTAGGTAAACCATTTTTGCATAGAACAAAGGTAATTGATTTTTAGTAAATGTCGAGTAAAAATCTAAAATATCAGCTTAACTAGATATTAATACCAAAATGCATGTTTAGAAATATTTTTCAATAAAAAATATTCTTTTTTCCTTGGATAAAAAATCTTTTGAAATTCTATTTTAATCAAAAAAATTACACAAAAATTAATTTGATTTTATATAATCAATTAACAGCCTGATGTGTTGTGAAGTATCAAACACAAAATCTGACTGCATATAGCCAGAGAGGCGACTTAGATACAGAGCGTAAATCTCTTCTTTTGATTTATCAAACAATAAAGGACGATGATCTTTTTTTTGATTCATTTGAAGCCACATTTTTTCGAAATCAGTTTGAATGAAAACTAATTTTCCTGATGACTTCAATAATTCTATGTTTTGGTTATAAAAAATAGTACCACCACCTAG
This sequence comes from Chitinophagales bacterium, assembly GCA_025455685.1. Classification (GTDB taxonomy): domain Bacteria; phylum Bacteroidota; class Bacteroidia; order Chitinophagales; family JADJOU01; genus JALOMB01. The sequence goes on from JALOMB010000030.1 coordinate 1,774, forward strand.
ACTCAAAATCAACGAAGATGAATTCATAAATTCGATTAATACAGAAGTCTCAATATCCCGAAATGCAGACTCTGATTGCTCTTCGAATATTTGCGCTATAGGTTTTTCCGCTTTTCTTTCTATAGCTAAATCCAGATCGACAAAGGGAATTTCTAATACTTTGGACATCCATTTACCATAGTATGATTTTCCAGAACCCATAAATCCACAAAAATAAAATCGTTTCACAACATAAAAATTCCTTTAATTTCGATAACAAAAAATATAGGCTGATGCAAAATGGCTAAAAAGCATATTTATATTAAATAGTTGCATTTGTCAATGATTAAAAAATTCAGAATTAAACCATAGTTTTTAGCAGGTAGGTTTACTGTTGTGTAAGGAAATTTATCGTATCTAAGTTATCTGCGCAAAAGTCGAGGTTTGGTTTTTGCGAGCTACCGAAATCTAATTCTTTAAGCACTAATTGAATATCTCTTGAATGATTCTTGATAAATTCATTGACTTCATCTATATTTTGGTAAACTTGGTAATACAAGACAGAAATGGGTGAAAATAAGTTTTCGTTCTCTTGCAAAATCATAAAGTCATTTGACAAATGAGGCGTATTATTTAGGATTAATAGGGTTCTCTGATAGTCGTAATTATTCATATAGCTTTGATGCTGAAAAAGAGCGGCATATTTACTTTCAGCCAAGCTTAATATACGGGTTATATCAAAGCCTTCTGGGATAAAAACTTTTGAAACGCTGCGACAGCCTAGACCAAAAAACAAATGAACATCATCCAAAAGCAAATTTATCTTTTCTTCATTGAGGTCTTTATTTTCTATAATTGCTATAGAGGTGCGATTGTTGCGAAGCAAACTTTTTTTTGGCGGAAAGTATTTCTGAAAATAGTCGTAAGTACTATTAGTACCTGTAGCGATAATTTTATCTACCTCCCCTACTCTGTCAATGATTTGTATTTTTGAAAAGTCTTGAATTTCTTGAATATACTCAAGAAGGATTTTGGGCAATAAAGCATCTTTTTTGGAAAGCTTTAATTGAATAATAGGCGTTTCGAGTAAATAGGCACACAAAAAATCGTGAAAAAAAACCATGGGTATATTGCCAGCACAAATTATCGCTATACTTTTAGGAGTGTAATTCGATATAGAATAAGACTGAATATAGGCCTGAACTTTTTCTAAATCGAGGAAATTATCCAGAATATTTTGCAAAGCAATTTTGGTAAATTCGATAGTAAACCAATTGTTATGGTAGAAATTCTGCAAAAGTATATCGTCATCTTGAGCAATTTCAGATAATCTTTGAGCGATTAACGGAATTGTTTTGAGCGACTGGCTCATTAGGCTTTATTTTTTCTGCGATGCGTTAAAATAGGATAAACAAACATCAAAATAGTCAATACGGATATAGAGAAATCAAAATAATGATTGGTTGTAATCCTAGCAAACATAGATTCCGGGAAGAAATGCTCTACAGCACTTAAAGCTAATTTAATCCCTAAGATTAAAATAACATAAAAGGCGGAAGCCTCGAGTCCAGGGTATTTGTCGAGCAAGACTACAAATCTCTGAGCCAGAAATCGCATGGTGAGGATACCGACTAAAACGCCTAAAATAACTAAGAGTAAGTTTTTGGTGTAAGCCACAGCTGCAAATACATTATCAATAGAAAAAGTAATATCCACAAAACCGATAATCAAAATAGTATACCAAAAAGGACTGAGCATTTTCTTGAAGTATGCCTCAATACCTTTTTCTTTTTCGACATATTCTGTGTGTTCGTCATGATGTCGCTCCTGACTCCAGCTATAAAAAAGATAAATAAGATATAAGCCACCTAAGACTTTAAGAAACCAAAATTTAATCAAAAAACTCGCCATAAATAGCGCGATAATTCTGAATACTACAGCACCCGTAATTCCAAGAGACAAAGCTCTTTTCTTTTCTTTTTCGCCGAGGTCTTTGACGATAGTGGCTAAAACAGCGGCATTATCTACCGATAGCAAGGTTTCAATAAGAACGAGATTAGCGATTATCAATCCAGATTGCATGGGTTTCTGGACTAATTCCTGAAAATAAGAAGGAAAATCGTAAGTCACAATTAAGCGATTATTGAAGTTGAAAATATTCGGTTCATTCTAGCGATATTTGCTATAGAGATTCCTTTGGGACACTCAGCTTCACAAGCGCCTGTATTGGTGCAATTTCCAAAACCTTCTTTATCCATTTGAATAACCATGTTTTGGGCTCTTTCTTTGGATTCGATTTTACCCTGTGGCAAAAGATCTAGTTGCGCTACCTTGGCTGCTGTGAATAGCATTGCTGATGCGTTTTTGCAAGCAGCTACACAAGCACCACATCCGATACATGTAGCTGCCTCGAATGCTAAATCAGCGTCTTTTTTGGGAATAGGTATGGCATTTGCATCTAGAGTATTTCCTGAAGTATTGACATTAATATAGCCTCCTGCTTGTATTATCCTATCAAAAGCACTTCTATCAACTACTAAATCCTTGACTACAGGAAAAGCTTTGGCTCTCCATGGCTCTATCGTAATGGTATCGCCATCGTTAAATTTTCTCATGTGAAGCTGACAAGTGGTAACTCTATCGTCAGGTCCATGTGGTCTGCCGTTGATGAAGAGGCTACACATACCACAAATTCCTTCTCTACAATCATGGTCAAAGGATACGGGTTCTTGATTTTCATGGATTAGCTTTTCATTGAGTACATCGAGCATTTCTAAAAAAGACATGTCCGCATCTACGCCATCCAAATTGTAATCAACCATTTGACCTTTTGTTTCAGCGTTTTTTTGTCGCCATATTTTTAAATTCAGCTTCATATTCAAAATTATTTAGTGCAAATATAATATAAATTTTTCTAGGTGATTTTATTTTTTTCTTGGAGAAAAGCCCAAATACTATTCGCTTTTTGTCTCCCTACGATTATTTCTAATTGCTCCAAAGAAGATTGACTTATCGATGCAAGGTTTTCGAAATGGCTGTAAAGCAGTTTTATGGTTTTTTCACCAATGCCAGGCAAGGTTTCAAAGTCGGATTTAAGCATTTTTTTACTTCGGGTATCGCGATGAAAATTAAGTCCAAACCGATGTGCTTCATCTCTTAATTGTTGAATTAGTTTGAGAGCGGGGCTTTTCTTGTCAATATATAGGGGAAGCGGGTCGTTTTTGAAATAAATTTCTTCGAGTTTTTTAGCGATAGATATCAAGTTGATTTTGTTTGCAACGCCTAATTTCTCCAAGCTCAATTGTGCAGAAGAGAGTTGTCCTTTTCCACCGTCTATTACGACGAGCTGAGGAAGGGTCTGACCTTCTTCGATCATTCGCTGATATCTCCGAAAAATAACCTCTTCCATAGAAGCAAAATCATTTGGACCTTCGACTGATTTAATATGAAAATGACGATAATCTTTTTTACTTGGTTTGCCTTGCTTGAAGACTACGCATGCAGCTACAGGTGAGGAGCCTTGAATATTGCTATTGTCAAAGCATTCAATGTGAATTGGTAATTCGCTTAAATGCAGTTTGTCTTGGAGTTCTTTGAGAATATTGAATTCTTTTTTCTTCTTTTCTATTTTAAATTCTTTGGCATTATGCAAATAAAAAGAGCGTGCATTATTCATACAGATATCGAGAATTTTCTTCTTGTCGCCCATTTGCGGAATACTCTGTACGACTTGATGATACAAGGTAGGAAGCTCAATAGGAACCAAAACCTGTTTTATCTGTGGATTTTCGATGATATAATTATTAATAAATCTTTCGTAAATGGCTTCTACAGAGAGCTCTAGTTCATTTTTGACTTCATAGGAACTTGAAGCTACTATGGTACCGTTTTCGAGTTTTAGATAACTGAGAAAATACTCATTTTTTTCTGATGTATAGACATATACAGAAAGTATATTGTGAAAACTTTGATTAAAAATTACGGATTTCGCTTCAAACTGATCGAGTTTTTCGATTTTTACTTTATATAGATGAGCTTTTTCGAAATTCATATTTTCTGCGGCTTCATTCATTTTTAGATGAAGAAATTGCTTGAGTGGTGCGAATTTTCCTTTTAGAATTCCTCGAATATGATTTATCGATTCTTCATAATCTGCTAAAGATTGATAGGCTTGACATGGACCGAGACAATTGCCAATATGATATTCGAGACAGACTTTGTATTTTCCTTTCGCGATTTGGGACTCTGTCAAATTTAAATTGCAGGTACGTAAAGGAAAAATTGCTTTAATCGATTGAAAAATATTTTTAGCGACTAAAACAGAAGTGTATGGACCTAAATATTCTGCACCATCTTTTTGGAATGATCTAGTAAACTCAATTCTAGCAAAAGGCTCTTTATAAATCTTGATAAATGGATATGTTTTCCCATCTTTTAAACGAATATTAAATCTAGGTTTATTTTCTTTGATCAAAGAATTTTCGAGAATCAAGGCATCGTTTTCATTAGGTACAATAGTCCATTCGATATGCTTAGATAAATCTACCAATAATTTTAATCGTGTCGGATTGTTTTGATAATTTTGAAAATAATTTTGAACTCTATTTCTGAGGTTTTTTGCTTTGCCTACGTAGAGAATTTCTCCATTAGCATGAATAAATTTATAAATACCACTTAGAAGCGGAATATTAAATTTTAGTTCTTGAAATTCATTAGGCTTCATGCAAAAGTTAAAAGGCAAAGCTAAAAAAAAAGGATTAAACCGAAGTAAAAATCTATTTTTTGATATTCAATTGATTTAGTCTTTGTTGGTAATGTTTTGCTACGGCATTATGCTCTTCGAGTGTTTTGGAAAAAATATGATATCCATTGAGTTTTGGATTGGCACAGTAAAACAAATAATCGTGTATTTCATAATTCAGCACCGCATCGATGGTCGATAGCTCTGGCATACAAATTGGTCTGCTCGGAAGGCCGAAAACATGATATGTATTATCTGGACTAGGGATACTGGTGTGTTTATTGAGTACGCGCTTGGCTCCAAAATCTTTGGCAGCAAATTTAGCGGTGGCATCTATCTGAAGTTTAATGTTTTGATTGATTCTATTGACAATGACGCCTGCTATGGTGGCGCGCTCTTCTTTTTTGGCATATTCTTTTTGGACTAGAGAAGCTAAAATATAGACTTCTTCCTTTGTCATTCGCATATCTTGGCATTTTTCTAACCTGGACTTATTCCAAAATTTATGATTAAACTTCTCGAAGCGTTGAAAAACTTGATGCAAATCATTTTTCCAATACACAAAATGTGTCTCAGGTAAGACAAAACAAAGGGCTTTTTGTTCACTAAAGCCGTATTTTTTTTGATTTTCTGGGTTTTTGATAAATTTCATGAAATCACTAGCATCCATCGGTAGTTTTTCAGAGAGTTTTAGTGCGATATCTTCGATATAGGTAGCAGTGGATAGGGTAATTTTGAGTTGATCTTGTTCGGATAAACGCATTTTTTTTAAGAATTCCATCATGGTTACCTCAGAGGCAATATGATAATAGCCTTGCTTCACGGTATCGATACCATAGAGTTTGACGAAAAACTTCAAAAGCTTAGGATATCGAATTGATTTAGAATACTCCAAATCATACACGATATCATTGATCGACTTATTTCTGTATAAATATATGTCCTTTTCTGAAGTAAAACAATAGCCAAAGAAATTAATGTATAGCAATGCAACAAAGACAAATATACCTACCAAAATAGCCCATTGTTTTTTATTTAAGTCCACGAAAAAATAAATAAAAGACAACCCGAAGTCAAATAGGGTTTTCATCATTTTTTAATAATAGTTTTTCTAAAAACTTTATCTGCAGATACCATATTGAGAAAATAAGTACCTGGAGCCAAATCCTGTAGGTCTATTTTATAATCTAAATGAGTTAATATTCCTGATTTGACGACTCCTCCTAAGGTGTTGAAAATATTGTATTCTGCTTGATAAATAAAGAGATTGGGAGGAAAATCAAGCTCAATATACGATACAAAAGGATTTGGAAACACTGAGATATCTATATCAGTTAAAGTATTAAAATCCTTTGTCGCATTATCATATTGAGCCCTGAAGTCTCTTTTACCATCTAATATAGCTCTAATCATAGGCGATGCATCTGTCTCTACAGAAGGCAATGTCCATGCATTATTGACGAAAACAAAAGTATTTTTTAAGCCTTCACTAGTATTTCTATCTAAGCCAATTTCCATGTTTCTTGTGTCATTTTGTTCGAAACCGATATAAAATGAATCGTTAACTTCCAATGGTGTATCCAAACCAAAAACGTAAAATTGATTTCTCAAATCGATATATTGTGGATATACATTTGGTAGTGTTTTTAATAGGTTTTCTTTTTGATTTTTCAAGTCGATATCTTTCCAGATTTTGAGATTGAACTTAATATCGGAGACATCTTGATTAATATGAGAAAAATGAATTTTAATAGCGGCTAAAGTATCTTTGGTTTTTAGATTGTATTTGACAGCTATTTTTTTTAGGCCTTCTCCACCCACACCATAAGCCATTTCAGCGGTACCATCATCATAAGCCATTTCATTAAAAAACAATTGCTCTATTGTAGAAGTATCATTTAATGGTACAAGGTCTGAAGACGGTACAAAAATTTTTGCAATAATAATATGACTGTCTTTTGGATTAAAACTAGGGATTTCTGAACTTGGGAAAAGCGGTAAAACTTCCTGAATAACTGTATTATATGGAATATTTGTCGGACTTTGATACAATAAGGTATTATTGGTTTGATCATAATATGTTATCTTATAGGTGTTGAGATTCGGCGTAAGCTCATTATCTCGATTATAAGACAAAATAGTGTCTTGAATATCATTCATCGTAAACTGACGATATGGAAGATGGGTATATTTTTTTAATAAAGAAGGTAAATTGTATTGAAATGCAATATCAACTATCAAGGAATCTGTGGATTTTCTATTCTTGTCCATATAGACATAGTCAATATGCCAATGATCATTATTACCAGATATCGTAGCATAGTTCATAAAGCGAAACTGAAAATTCTTGTGATAATAAAATGGGTCACCCGTAAAAATCTCATCGGGAATACTTACGGTATAGGTTTGAAAATGCAAATCACTAAGTAATGGCTCAGCAATAAGCCCTGGACTTCTCCAAACGGTATGCCAGAGACCAAAACTATCTTTGAATTGTAAAATCAAAGAATCGCGAGCATCAGGATAATCTCCATAACCCATAGGTTGTAGCATAAAACTAAGATAAATTGAATCAGAATAACGATAAGATGATAAATCAATTCGAATAGAGGTTAATTTATCTGCCAATCCATATTGATTAAAACTAGAATTATTATAGGGCAAGCCATATTCATTGAGACCATCTAAGGTAGCTACTCCGATACTAGGAGGAAAATAAGGGTAATGGTCATTAATATATGCAAAATTATCCGTCCAAAGAATTTCACTGCCAAGCTTGACATCATAAACAAGTGCTACCAAGAGGGATGTGTCAAAGATCATAACAGAATCTCTTTTGACACTATCATTTTCCCATACATATTCGTATCTCGGAGGGTACCATTGGTTAGCAGAAACCAATCTATCGCAATCTAAAGAATCTCTAAACTCCACATAAACTGGAAGATTGGCAGTAGAGTCTCTTCTGGTTTTATAACTATATGTTTGATTAAAGCTAAAATAAACTACTTTTTGTTCGAAGTTAAGTTGTGCATTGCAGTATAAATTGGAATAATAAGTCTTTAAAGTCGGAAAATTACCTGATCTAAAAGGTGGAATGGTCTTATCGCTTGAGAAATCATCAAAAAAAGGCAACTGAATCTGACTAATATTATTATTGTAGTTCACGCCTGATTTCTGTAGCATTTTTTTATGAACTAAAGCTGAATTTTGAGATAATGGAGCAATGTAATCTTGAGATAAACCTTTGAAAACAAAGTTGAAAAACACCAATAAGATGATATTTCTGAAAAATACTAGCTTATTCTCCCAAATTTCCATTAGGTTTATTTTTTTCAATAGTTTTTAGTTCATTCTTTTCTTTAACGCTTTCAGGCGTAGGAATATTGCTTGGCTTTTGAACTGAAATAAATACATCTATCGTTTCTCCAATATTATACTGCTCTTCATAGGGTACAGGAAACTGTCTATACACAAATCCTTGGAGAGAATCTTTTACATTAGGATCCATATGAATACTTAAAGGCATTTTCTGAGCTAAAGCAATTTGCTGAACATCTATTAGCCTCATTCCAATGAAATTAGGTGCATCAATAAGTAGGTTTTGTAAACCGTCACCTAACACTAAATTGATTGGTGTACCTTTTGGTATCATTGTCCCTGGTTTAATGGGCGTATTGCCAATCTTTTGCTCTAAAACTGCGTCTTTTTCTGGAGAAGGAACATACTGAACATTGCCAAGCTTGAGACCACGTGAATCCAACTCAATTTGTGCAAATCTAAATGAACTTCGGCCTGTTAATGCGGGCATTTCCACTAGAGGGGCTTGACTTGAAGATACGACCAAAGTAATTTCACGACCTTTTTTTACGGTAAGTCCAGGAGAAGGATTCATCTCGATAATAGTACCGGAAGGGAGATTGTCTCGATAAACCGAATCAATAACTTTATAGGTTAAATTTTCTTTTTCTATCATGGAAATTCCTTCTAAGATATGTTTATTGACTAAGTTTGGAACTACTGAACTTTGACCATATTTTGTAATGATTTTCAAACTAAAAATAAAAATAATCAAAGAAACAATAACTACAGCCAAGGCTGCAGCCATATTAATCCAAAAATACTTATCTTTTATTAGATTTAACAAAAAAGCAAAAAAATCTTTTATTCTTTCCATGATTATTGTTTCAGTCTAGGATCCATGGCATCGTTTAAGCCTTCTCCAATTAGATTGTTGATTGTAATTGTAATAAAAATTGCAAAACCTGGCACTATTGCTAACCACCAAGCAGAAAAATTTCCTCTAGCAGCAGTCAGCATTGAACCCCATGTGACATCTTCTGGACTCACCCCAATACCTAAAAAAGATAAATTAGATTCCGTCATAATCGCACCAGCCACACCGAAAGCTACTGAAATCAATACTGAAGTCAATGAATTAGGTAATGCATGTTTAAAAATCGTACGCAACTCACTATATCCAAGAGATTGAGCAGCCTGAATGTATTCAAGGGATCGAACTTTAAGCAATTCAGAACGTGTATATTTAGCGATACCCGTCCAAGAAGTAAACCCAATAATGACCATTACAATGATAATTGAAGGGCTTTTGACTACGGCTACAATAGACAAAATCAATAATAAGGTAGGTACAGAGACTTTTACTTCGATCATTCTAGATATCAAAATATCAATTGGGACATACATTTTTTTGCCTAAAAAAGGAATTCTTTTGAGCAAAGAAGCTAGAAAATTAAATAAGACAAATACCAAAACGAGAATCAAGATACTTAGCAGTATGGAGAGCAAAAAGCTACTTAATGACTCGTCCATAGACTGAGCAATCGCATAAGAACGGACACCGAAAGCATAATACATACCGATAAGAAAAGCAAGTATATTCAAAGCAAATCTTATTCGAGACATCTGCATACCTCTATCTCCATAATAACCCGCTAAACTTCCTAGTATAATGCCAATTAAAGTCGTAATCGACATAGATATGATGCCTACTAGCATCGCTGTTCGGGTACCATGAATCATTCCCGACATCACATCTCTACCCAGTAGATCCGTACCGAGATGATGTCTCCAATAAAAACTTTTAACAGATTGCTCACCAAAAGGAGACACGAAATCAGCATTATTTAAATCCATATTTTGAGGGGAATAAGGAATCAGAGGACGAATGACAAAATCAAAATCCGCTTCTAGCCAATTAATTGTTAAAAACTCTTTGGGTACTTTCATCAAACCCAAATCTACCATATACTGACGAAAAATTGGGAAATGAATACTGTCTTGGTATTTACAGATTATTGGTTTTTGATTAGCGATAAAATCAGCAAAGACACCTATAAATATAATAACCAAAAGGAATCTAAGCGACCAAACAGCGACTTTATTTTTTTTAAATTGAGCTCGGACTATCTCCCAATAACTCTGACCATGTTTTGTTTGAGTCATATACAATTTATTTATCAAATGAAATTCTAGGATCTACTACGCCATATAGGATATCTGCTACGAGATTACCGATAAGGGTTAATACTGCGGAAATCAACATAACCGTAAATATCATTGGAAAATCTCTTGCAGTTAGAGCCTCCAAAGTTAATTTACCCATTCCAGGAATCGAAAAAATAAACTCTATAGCAAAGGAACCTGCTATCATCGACGGAAAAATCGAGGCGAGTAAGGTAATAATAGGGATCAAGGAGTTTTTGAAGGCGTGTTTCCATATTACTACATTTTCAGGATTTCCTTTGGCTCTAGCCGTACGGATATAATCTTGCTTCAAAACATTGAGCATACCACCTCTCATTTGACGAGACAAATAAGCGATACCACCATAAATCATACAAAAAGACGGCAATGCCATATGATATAAACGAATACCGAATGATTCAAAAAATCCCATGTCGTCACTAACTTCTCCAGGTCCATGAGTAGGAAACCAATCCATACCATATTCTGAATTAGTCACAAAAACTACGAGCATCGTACCCACCCAAAAAGCCGGCAAAGAGTTCATCATAAATAAAACTACAGAAGCAACTTTATCGGATTTATTGTCTTTGTTTCTAGCAGACCAGACACCTACCGGGATAGATATCAAATAACTGAAGATTAATGCTATAATATTGAGGGCTAAAGTATAAGGAATCGCTTCTTTTAATTTAGAGGATATAGGTCTAGAATCTAGATAAGAATTGCCAAAATCACCTCGGATAAATCCTTCTGTTTCATAGCTCTTTTTTTCGCTACCAAACCAAGGTGCATCTCCAAAAATCCATCGATGATATTGATTCTTAGAACCATACCAAATCAATTTAGGAATATAGTTTTTGTAAGGCGTAGCTTGAGACTTCATCAAAAGATACGCTTCATTTACTGCATCAAAGCTTCCTTTAATCTTATGCATGCCGGGCGCCTGAGTATATTGGTTAATTTTAGTTAGTATGGTAGTGATATGCTTGTCTTTATCTTCTAAATAAAGCAAATTAACCAATTGTCTGACATTCTTCATAGCTTCAAAATTTGAGTCGTTAACCGCAACATCAAACAAGCTATATTCTAATTTTTTAATTTGTGAGAAATACTCTTCTATCTTAGGCCAATTGCCATACTGAGCTATGAATTTTTCTAAGAGTTCCTTGTCAGAGCGTTTGACGTAATGATGCAAAGTGTCCGGGGCTCCACTCGATACAAGTGAAACATAAAAATTAGGCAAATTTAAACCTAGGTTTTCCGCTTTGTCGAGATAAGCTTTTTCATTAGCCATTTTTTCCATACTTTGACCTGCTTCCCCACCGTTGTCTTTATTTCCTAGGGCCAATTTGACGGGATCTCCCGGAGTGATTTTGGATAAACCAAAAGTCAGCAGAGATATAATGATAAGTGTAGGAAAGAAATATACTATCCTTTTAATTATGTATTTAAACATCTATGGCGCTTTTTGTGCTTGTACAGGTTTGAATTCATTGATTTGATAACCAGGAGAAGACATGATCAGTTCTACATCGAACTTCTTGGATACTGCTATACGATTTTTCGTAGAAAACATAAAAATAACCGGCACATCGTCATGAATCATTTGTTGCAGTTTTAAGTAGTTTTGCTTTCTTTTCTCAGCGTCTAACTCTACCCCTATCTCATCGATCAACTTATCTGATATAGCATTTCCCCAGCCAGATTTATTGTCCCCTCCTGGTTTAGCGTTTGTCGTATGCCAAATCTGCTTAGGGTCTGAAATCCTCGCCGGAAGAGTAAAGCCACCACTATACATTTCTATGTCTAATTTATCCATTTCCTGTAATAAAATTGTCCATTCTTTTTCGATAATATTGAGACCTACACCGATTTGTTTATAATCTTCTTTGATGATTAATGCTGTGTTTTTGGCGATTTCACTTTTGGCAAATTTATAATCTATATTGAGTTGGATTTTTTCACCATCGATAACCTTGTCTCTTATCCCATCACCGTCTGAGTCTTTCCAACCTGATTCATCGAGCAAACTATTCGCTTTTTTGATATCAAATTCAAAAGGGCTTAAACTTGTATTATACACTGGCTGAGATGGATGAGCGAAACTCTCGGTTAAAATAGCCTCACCATCAGCAATTAAGTCATTGATTTTTTTTCTATTTGTGGCATGCGCTAGAGCTTTTCGCACTTTTATATCTTTTAATTTAGGACTTCTCGTATTAAAACCTAAGTAAGAATAACTCAATCGATCGACTTTTTCGAGTCTAAATTTGTCCGCCATTTCTTTATTTGCGAGCAGTTCCTTGAAATCCTTAGCAGGGATGCTAGCGTAGGCATCAAGCTGACCATCTTTTAAGGCGGTAAAAGAGGTTTTTTGATCATTGATGATTTTAATGACAATTTTCTTAGGAAAAGCCCAAAATTGTCTTAGATCTTTGAATTTATCACCCCACCAATTTTCTTTTCGCTCAAGCACCACTTCTTGACCTCTCGTAATTTTTTTGACAATATAAGGGCCAAATCCTACGATATGCTTAGGATCGTTTTGAAATTTTTCGGAATTGAATTCAGAAGCAAAATTCAGAATATCTTCATTGGATTTTAAGGCTTCTCTCTTCTCAGGAGTATTCATATCACGAATGGTAAATTTCTTCATCAATCCCTTTGGATCATAGTTGTACTCAGGTATCGTATAATATCCAGAAAACTCTTCTATCTTGAAATATTTTTTATTGGAATATATTGTAAATTTTTTAGGATTCGCACTATCGACCACGATATCACCTACCCAATCATAGTAAGACTTTAAATGTTCACAATTGGTTTTTGGGTTAAGTATAGACTTAATCGTAAAAATATAATCATGCGCTGTAATTGGCGTGCCATTGTCCCAAGTCGCTTCAGGTCTAATTTCATACTCAATCTTCATGCCTCCTTTAAACTCGCCATCTTTGATTTCAGAGATCTTAGGTAATTCTTGAGATAAAATAGGCAATAAATTATATTTCCCAGAAACTTCTGAGCCCAAAACTTGAGAAAATACCTGTTCTATGATTACACGTGCATTTGCAGAGCTTGAATTCAATGGATTTAAAGTTTCAGGGTCTGCGCTTTCATGGATGACTAAGGTATCTTCATTTCTAGATAGTTTGTCCTTGCAACCTAATAAAAACAAGGTAGAAATGATAAGAATAGTAGTTAAGTTTTTCATCATAATCAATTATAGTTTTGGCAAATTTATAATTTTAAAATTATTTCTTAAGATTTTTTATTTAGAAGCAAACAACATTTTATACCTTGGTGTAATTTTATTGGTTCGAATATCATTTAACTTCTTAGAAATGAGCTGTTTACGAAGTGGAGACAATAAATCTGTAAACAAAATTCCTCGTATGTGGTCATATTCATGTTGAATAATGCGCGCTGCAAAGCCAGAAAAATCCTGCGTTTTTTCTTCCAAAAATTTATTGTAATACCGTACTCTAATCTCATGTGGCCTCGTCACATCGCCATAAACCCCGGGAATACTCAAACAACCCTCTTCATAGTTTGAAGTTTCTTTTGAAAAATCAATAATCTCTGCATTGATAAAAGTTTCAATAATTTGAGTTTCTTTATCCTTATTCTCAGCACCCAATCCTGAATCAATGATAAAAATATTTTGGGTGAGATTTACTTGTGGACCAGCTAAACCAACACCTTTGGCGTGATACATGGTTTCAAACATATTGCTTATAAAGCTTTGTTGTGCATCTTCCTTTAGTTCGAAAATAGAAGCAGGAGTTTTCAAGGATTTATGGCCATAAGCTACAATTGGTAAGATCATTTAAGCTAATTGTTTTTAGGTTTGTCGTGAAATTGCAAGTAATCATTAAGCAAAATTACGGCACTTATCATGTCAATAAGGCCTTTGTCTTTCTTAGTTTTTTTCTTAGCACCTTGAGCATGAAGCGCTGCAGAAGCTATTTTGGAGGTATAACGCTCGTCAAGATAGGTGACGAAGGCATGTGGAAATTTTTCTTTGAGTTTTTCTGAAAACAATTGGATTTCTGAAAAAATCGGCATAGGATTTCCATCTCGATGCATCGGTTTGCCAAGTACAAAACCCAAAATTTGATTTTGCAAAGCGAATTCTACTAAAAAATTTAAAACATCTTGCGTTTTGACCGCTGCTAAATGAGTTGCAATCAGACGGTTGTCATCTGTAGTAGCCAAACCTACCCGAGCACCGCCATAATCGATGCCTAGAATTCTTCCTTTTTCTTTCATTTTTTTACAAATACTTTAAAAAAAGTGGACATTTCTTCAGGTTGCGTATTGCCATAGAGGGACAATTTATTCATAGAAAAACCTTCTTTGTCTTTTGAGTCGAAAGTTACTTTAATTACCGCAAACTCTCCAGGTGGGATAGGTTTCTTGGGATATTCGGCTATCGTACAGCCACAAGACACCTTCAAATCAATGATAAAATATGGATTTTTGCCTTTGTTTTGTGCTCTAATCTCATGATGAATTACATCACCTGCCACAATAGTATCGAAATCATACAAGTCCTGCTCGAAGCTAATTTCCGTAGGTACTTTGTAAAAATATTGGTTCAAATCTTCTCTTGATTCGATATGCGTTGCTTCTAGTTTTTTTAAACCAAAGTTAAATTTCTGAGATTCTTGATTAAAATTAATCATAAAAAAAATCCCTAGAATTAAGAACAAAACAAGCAAAATAGATAGCCATTTCCATGGATTCATATCAATGAGATTTGACACAAAGATATAAAAAAATGCTCAAATCAACTAAAGTTTGATGCATCTAACTTTTACGCTTCATCATCTTCTTGACTATATTGGCATTTAGCGATATCTACATAGGCATAACCTTTTGCTAAGAGATACTGAATTACTTTTTGTCTTTTTTCCTGAAATAAAAGTGATTTTGATGCTAAGCTGTTCCATTTTTTATCATACAAAAATTGAAGATTGACATTTATATCATCTTGGACATCATGTTGAAATTCATTCAAAATAGACTCTATGCTTTGCACATCAAAACCTTTTGCCATTAGAGCCGCTTTGATTTTTTGTATGCCGTCTCTTTTTAAACGAATTTTTCCCTGAATAAAACTTCGCATATATCGGACATCATCTAGAAAATTTAAATCAGTTAAATGTGAAATTATCTGACTATGCTTTTCTTTTGGAACTTTGAGCTTATAGAGTTTATCTATAACTTCTCGACTTGAGCGCTCTCTATAAGCACAGAAATATTCTATTTTCTGCAATAAATCACCTGTAAATTCGTTTTTATTTTCGTCCATGAACGTTTTTAAAAAGTCTTTTAGGCAAATATACAATTTTTTTTTCATCCAAGACAATGATATCATTTTTGCTTGGACATTAATTCTCCTAAGTTTTTTATTCAATAAGCATATCCCTGCTACTTGGTCCACTATTTATTTACTTGGTAAATCACTATACTACATCAAAAATAAAACGATCAAAGACATTTTTCAACCCTCAATTATTTGGCTTTTTGTTTTTTCATTCTTTTTAGCAAGCACTTACTGCTACAGTTCAGACAAATCAACTTTCTACAACTCAATTCTACTGTATTTTTCATTTTTTGCAATACAATTTTCCTTTATACTTCTTAGCGACAAATACTATAGTTTACATAGACAACTAAGCAACATATTAATGCTTTCTGCTTGGATGTATTTTGGTGCATTTATAGTTTACTTTAGACTTAGTGATATAGAGCATACTTTGCTGTCAGGTCAGAGCTTTCTTCAAGCTCCTTTTAGTCATATTCGATTTAATTTTATAGTTTTTTTAGCTTGGTTTATTGGTGTTGTTCAGTTAATTTCTTTTGCCAATAAAAAAAAGAGGATTCTGATTACGATTACAATTAGCTCAATTTACCTTGTTTTTTTGGCTAATCGAAGCGTACAACTTATGTTTTTTTTGAGTTTGATATTTTTCTTCTTGGAGCTCGTCAAGTCGTCTAAACGAAAATCAATATTTGTTTTAAGTGGATTAGGTATTTTTTTCATCATGATAGTATGTATTAGCCAAACTGAGATATGGGCTTATAAGTTGCGGTTTCTCATATATCAATTTGAAATATTTCAAAGCCTAGACAATAGGAATTTTAATGATATCAATCGATACTATTCAATTCTAGATGGAATTAATTTAATTAAAAAAAATCCAGCATTTGGCGTTGGTTTAGGTGATATTGCTTCTGAAATCAAAGCATTAAATCCAGACTTATCTCCGACCCTGCCACACAATCAGTTTGTATATATATGGGCAAGCGCTGGCTTTCATAGCTTGTTCGCATTCATCAGTTTTTTAATAGCACTTCTAGTGCAATTCAAGAAGAATAAGAATTATTACAATCTATGGATGCTCTTCTTGATTCTACTCTTTATGATGATTGAATTTCCGCTTCAGGTTCAGTTTGGGATTTTATTTATATCTTTGATGATTCATTTTCCCTATGAAAATTACAGCCGTATACATCACTTATAATCAATACGAAAAACTTCGCTTATCATTGTTTTCTTTAATTGGAGTAGTCGATGAAGTTGTACTTTTGGATAGCTTCTCTACTGATGACACGCCAAGACTTATAGAAGAATTCAAGGGGGATTTTCTGTGTTTCACATACCAGAAAAAAAAGTTTGAGGGCTATGTCTCCCAAAAAAATGCGGCAAACGATTTGGTGAAAACGCCTTATATCCTTAGCTTAGACAGCGACGAACTCCTCGACGAAACGGCACAAAAAGAAATTCTAAACTGGAAAAAAAAAGCATCGCACAATGAATTTATATCATTCAAACGATTAAATTTTATAGGACAAACTCCTATTCGCTATGGCAGCTGGCAAAAAGATACGAAAATAAGACTTTTTCCCCAAAAAACACGATGGCAAGAAAACTTGGTGCATGAATCATTGATAATGCCAACTATATACGCTAAAAAAAGACTAAACGGATATATACTTCACTATACCGCCTACAACTTGAATGCTATTTCTGTTAAGTCCGAACAATACGCTCAGCTTGGTGGGAAAGTCAAGTCTAGCAAGTCTTGGCTGTCACTATACTTTTCGATTGCTTTCTCTCCTTTGGTTAAGTGGCTCAAGGGATATATCTGGCTTCAGGGTTTTAGATTGGGGCTGTTGGGATGGGATTTAGAAAAAACACTAGCGCTTGAAACATTTAAAAAATATAAATATGCGATACAGTATAAAAAACGCTTTAATTAAAGGAAATTTTATATTTTTGATGTCTAAAAATAGGAATTTAGTCCATGTCAGAGCAACCTACCTATAAAGAGATTCTACCTTACAAAACCTCTTGGTTTAAGCGTATTCTGAGATATATTTGGCTTTTTCTACTTTATAGCAATCTTTCTGTCATTATCTTTCGATTTATACCGGTTCCATTGACTCCTCTTATGATTTGGCGGCTTCCTGATCAAATTTTCAATAAAGAAAGAGTTGTACGATTATACAAAGATTGGGAGCCTATCCAAAACATCTCCATTCATATGCAAAACGCTATTATAAGTTCAGAGGACCAAAAATTTTTCAATCATCACGGATTTGATTTCGAAGCAATAGAAAAAGCCTTAAAATCAAATAAAAAAGGGAAGAGAATCAAAGGTGGTTCTACGATAAGTCAACAGACTGCTAAAAATTTATTTCTTATTCCGGTTCGAAACTATGTCAGAAAAGCATTTGAAGCATATTTCACGGTATTGATTGAATTTTACTGGTCCAAAGAAAGAATCTTGGAGGTTTATCTCAATATTATCGAATTTGGAGATGGAATTTATGGCGTTCAAGCTGCTAGTGATTACTATTTTGATATTCCTGCGAGTCAACTCAGCAATTCTCATGCTGCTCAGCTTGCCTCAATCGTACCTAATCCCTTGGTTTATGATTTGAAAAATCCTAATCGAAAAATCAATAAAAAAACACAATGGATTAAGCGAAACATGAAATATATTGATCAAGAACGAAAAAAACAAAACAATTAAACTATGTATCAAATTAAAGATTTACTCATCCGAGGACAAAAAGACACCCGCTCAGGCTTCGGAGATGCGATGGCAGAAATGGTGGATAATGAAAAAATCGTGGCTTTATGTGCAGATTTGACAGGTTCGCTTAAGCTCGATGCCTTCAAAGAAAAAGCACCAAATCGCTTCTTCCAAGCTGGAATCGCCGAACAAAACATGATTGGCGTAGCTGCAGGATTGAGTCTCAGTGGTCTAATTCCTTTTGCGACTACTTTTGCGAATTTTGCTACCGCAAGAGTATATGACCAAATCCGTCAATCTATCGCCTACTCGAAAACCAATGTCAAAATCTGTGCTTCTCATGCCGGAATCACGCTTGGGGAAGATGGAGCGACCCACCAAATCATGGAAGATATCGGACTCATGCAAATGCTGCCCCACTTCATTGTCATCAATCCTTGTGATTATTATCAAACCTATCAAGCGACCAAAGCCATTGCGCTGACTCAAGATCCTACCTATTTGAGATTTGGACGACCCGTATTACCCGTTTTCATTCCAGAAAACGCACCATTTGAGATTGGAAAAGCTCTAAAGCTCAATGACGGAAAGGATATCACCATAGTAGCTACAGGGCATCTCGTATGGGAAGCAGTACAAGCGATAGAAATCTTGGAAAAAGAAGGTATTTCTTGCGATTTACTCAATATTCATACTATCAAACCCTTAGACTTAGATGCTATTTTAGCTTCTGTAAAGAAAACCGGAAAAATTCTCGTTTGTGAAGAGCACCAAAGACTTGGTGGTCTGACCTCCACGATAGCTTTAAACCTCAGTGAAATCCATCCGACACCATTGAAATCTATTAGTATGATGGATACTTTTGGAGAATCCGGAACCCCTAATGACTTGATGAAAAAATACGGTCTTTCTTCAGAAAATATCGTTAAAACCATTCAATCATGGCTCGCCTTATAGACACGCATTGTCATGGTTATGACACAGAATTATATACTAAAATTCCTGATTGGATAGTATTAGCACAAAAAGCTGGGGTAGAAAAAGTTTTTTTACCCAATATAGACCTGAATTCTTTTGGGAAAATGTGGGCTATAAAAGAAAAGTATCCTGACTTCCTCGAATGTATGCTCGGCATTCATCCCTGCTATGTGAGTCAAGAGACCGAACCGCTTAAAACATGGCTTTTGGCTCAGCTGGAATGCTATAAAAATCAAATTATAGCTATTGGTGAAATTGGCTTGGATTATCACTGGGATACTACCTATGTGACTCAGCAAAAAGAAATGTTTCATTTTCAGCTTGATTTAGCCCTGACACATGATTTTTCAGTCAATATTCATTCTCGAAAAGCCAATCACGAACTACTTCCTATTCTAAAAAATTATGCAAACAAAGGTTTAAAAGGCGTATTACATTGTTTTAGTGGAAGTATAGAAGAGGCAAAAGAGGCTACGGGCTTTGGGTTTTCGCTCGGCATAGGTGGTGTGGTCACTTATAAAAATACCAATTTAAGAGAAATACTCAAAGAAATCCCCTTGGAATTTATCGTTTTGGAGACGGATGCGCCCTACCTCTCGCCTGTACCTCATCGGGGTCAAACCAATCATTCCGCCTATTTAACCTATATAGCACAGACGCTGTCAGAGGTATATCAACTGAATGTAGCGGAAATAGGAGAAATTACTTCTAATAATGCGATAAGACTATACAGCTTAAAATAAAATTTAAGTATTCTTTAATTTTTTCCTATATTTGTGTATCAAAATACAAAATTTATGAAACTATCTACCTCCCTTATTGCGGCTATTTCACTAGGTAGTGCATTGCTTTTGACGCAGTCTTGCGACAAAGAAA
>JALOMB010000003.1 GCA_025455685.1 Chitinophagales bacterium
ATGATCTCATTGATGACAAACTCTTTGATGGTCGCGTTTGTCACTTCCGGGGAATGTTGTGTGGAGACCACTACGGTGTCGATACGCACCGGTTTGTAGCCATCATACTCAACGGTTACCTGGCTCTTGCTGTCTGGACGAAGCCAGTTGACCTCTTTAGAAAATCGAGCCTGAGTGAGTCGGTTGGTGATGCGATGGCTCAAGGCAATTGGCATCGGCATCAGCTCGGCGGTGTCGTTACAGGCAAAGCCGAACATCAAACCTTGGTCGCCGGCTCCAATGTCCTTACCAGCGGCCGCATCCGAGTTGACGCCCATGGCAATGTCAGGGCTCTGCTCGTCCAAGGCAACCATGACGTTGCAGGTGTCGGCGTTAATCCCCCATTCATCGTCAGTGTAGCCGACTTCACGAATGGCATTGCGAACCGTCTTGGCGTAATTCACATTGGCTTTGGTGGTGATTTCGCCAGCGATAAGTGCTAAGCCGGTTGTCACCAGGGTCTCGCAGGCTACCCGGCTGGTTGGATCTTGCTCCAAAAGTGCATCTAGAACACTATCGGAAATTCGGTCAGCCAGTTTATCTGGGTGACCCATGCTTACAGATTCACTCGTGAAAAGATACTTGCCGGATGCCACTTAAATGCCCCTCCCAAAGGGTTGATATTGAGTAGTTATTGGTTTGAGAAATTTTCTTTAATCAAGGGGGAGAAGTATAACTACCCTGATCAACCAGCGAAAGTGATTTCTAGGCAGAACGCACGCGTATATTGCGATTGTTAAACTGGCGGGTTCGTCTGGCAGCCATCGCCACGGCTCTTTCCACCATGCGGATCTTGCGGTAGACCCCAGGCCGACTCACAAAACGGTCCAACGAGCGTCGGTACTTTAAGTAGAACATGAAGGTCTCGGCAAAGTCCTCGCTGGCATTGGTCGTAGCGTACTCGCTCACGAATTCCTGAAGCAACCGCTGGCTGAAGTGCCTTTGCTGAGCTTCCGAGGTTGCGCGACGGGCCTTGCTGGTCTTGAAGTCGCTGTCCTTTTTCAGTTGCTTGTGCCAGGAATGGTAGGGAGTGGGCGCACAATTGGAATAAGCTGCACCAAAGGTTCTCGCAAACCAATCTTGTCTAAAAAAACCTTGATCCAAATAGAACCAGGCATGTGCGTACTCGTGGCGAATAGTATCCGTTAACGTATGTCCAGGTTGATATCGCTTGTGCGGCAAGTCTCGCGGCAAGTAGATCACGCCAGGCTTATAGCCGCGTTTGGCAAAGTGCCCAACACGCTCAAAGACGTATCCAACTTCGCCATCTCCACTCTTTTCATGAGAGATGCACAATTCGACTGCATCCAAATAGACACCATCTGCCAGAAGTCCGACTTCTGCCAACTCATTTCGAACTTGATTGTATGCTCGGTCAACGTTTGCCATGATAAAGGAAGCATTCTGCGGGTAAGATCTGACTCACTTTGAGTCGCCGAAAATTGCGTCCTTGCGTGTACAAGTTTGGTTGCCAGATAGCCTCCGGGCAAATCGAATCTTGCCATTCCCTCTAAGCACCCCCCTAAAGCACCAGAGCAGGCAGTTCAAAATCGGCTCACAATTCAAAAAGCCACGAAGTAAAACACTACCTAAAATCAACATAAAGCCCTTGATATTTCAAGGGCTTATTTTATTTATTTAGCGCTTTTTGATAAGTTTCCAGACATCTAAGTCGTGCTAACTTATGATCGACCATGGGCTTAGGATAACTCATTGTACCGTATTCAGGTAACCATTGACGAATATAAGTTTCATCAGGATCAAATTTTTTTTGTTGTTCCAATGGATTAAATATACGGAAGTAAGGTGCTGCATCCACGCCACAGCCTGCAGCCCATTGCCAATTTCCGACATTGACGGCTAATTCAAAATCGAGAAGTTTTTCTGCGAAATAGGCTTCTCCCCAGCGCCAATCTATCAGTAAATCCTTGCAGAGAAAGCTTGCGACGATCATTCTTACGCGATTGTGCATCCAGCCTGTCTCATTGAGTTGACGCATGCCCGCATCCACGATAGGAAACCCAGTTTTCCCTTGCATCCAATGTTCAAATTCTTTTTCGTTATTACGCCAAACAATTGAGTCGTAGTTTTTCTTGAAGCTGTCTCTATCCGTATGAGGAAAGAACCAAAAGTGATGAATGAAAAATTCTCGCCAGATTAATTCATTGAAATAACCCTTATCTTCGATAAGCAAAGCATTTTTAATCAAAGCTCGCACAGAAATCAACCCAAATCTTAAGTGCGGACTAGCTTTCGAAGTGCCAGATATGCCTGGAATATCCCGAAAGGCTTTGTATGTGGTCATCATTTCAGGAGAAATGATATAAGGTGAAACTTTAATGGGACAAGGTAGAAATCCGAGTGCTTCGAGGCTGGGATTTTCGAAATCTTCTGTTTTCTTAGTATGTTGGAGAAAATTTTCACTAGGATAATTGCTCAAATCATCTTCTTGAAGTTGCCTTAGCCATTGTTTGCTAAAAGGCGTATAGACGAGATAAGGCGTTTTGTCTTCTTTGACCACAGTGCCTGGACGAAAAACGATATGATCGACAAAGGTATGAAACTCAATTTGATAGGAAGAAAACAATGTCCTAATTTCTGTATCACGCTTCATACCATAAGGCTCGAAATCTTCATTGGTATAGACTGCATCGATTTGTTGTGTAGATAGAATTTCTTGGAATACCGCCAATGGCCTACCGTGAAAGAATTGAATTTTACTTTGATAAGGCTTGAGCATCTCATTCATCGCTTCGAGCGATTGGTATATAAACTGCACTCGAGCATCCTCGCGAGGCAAGGTCTCGAGGATATCGGTATCAAATATGAAAATTAACGATACAGAATTAAAGCGGCTTAGACATTCGTAAAGCCCACGATTGTCCGTGAATCTCAGGTCTCTACGAAACCAAAAAATCGCATTTTTAGTCATTTATTCACCTGCTCTATGTTTGTAGATGCGATAAAGCGTAAAAATCGTGCTCGCCGTCAGCCCCGCTAATAAAATATAATGAAACGTTTCAAATTGTTCGATAAAGGTACTCAGCAAAGCAATGGCGATGATATTGGCTATAAGACGAAAATAAAGCAGTTTGTCACTCATATAGAATCATTTAAAAAATTATTATAAAACTTCTCTAAATAGCTTATTTCGACACCTTTTAATTTAGCCATTTTTTCGAGTTGGTCTCTTCCGATTTTTCCTACGCCAATATATTTAGCTTCAGGAGATGCGAAATAATAACCCGATACAGCGGAAGTCGGATACATGGCGAAATTTTCGGTCAAAGTCAAGCCGATTTTAGTCTCTACGCCTAGGATTTCCCATATATTTGCTTTTTCGGTATGGTCAGGACAAGCAGCATATCCTGGGGCTGGACGAATTCCTTGGTATTTTTCATGAATTAAATCATCTTTAGAGAGGTTAGATTCGTCAGCATAGCCCCAGATTTGCGTTCTAACTTCTTGATGAAGCCATTCAGCGAGTGCCTCAGCCAATCTATCCAATACGGCTTTGAAGAGAATCTCCCCATAGCTATCCATATCGGCCTTATACGATGCGAGATATTCATCTTGTCCATCTGAAGCGTTCACGGCGAAAAGCCCTATATAGTCTTCTTCATGAAGATAATCTACTAAAGAATAATTGGTTTCTTTTTGGCTTTGTTGTCTTAAGAAATTTAACTGTCCTACAAGGTTACTTCTAGCCTCATCAGCATAGACTTCGAGCTGAGCGCCTTTTTTGATTATAGGAAAAATTCCAGCAGTGGCGTGTAGTTCTATTTTCTTATCTTGAATTAATTTATCCAAAAGTTCTTGAGCCGCATTATAGAGTTTAGTGGCCTCTTCACCATATTTATCGCTGCTTAAGATTTTGGGATAAATCCCGGACATACCCCAAGACGCAAAAAATGGACTCCAATCGATATAAGGTCTAATGATTTCAATAGGTATAGCATTATAGACATCGATACCTATTTGGTTGGGTTTATATACTGGGGTAGTTAGGCGATAGGCTTTTTTTTCTGCTTCTTCAATAGAGATAATCGAAGTTTTTTGGGCACTTTGTTCAAATTGATTTCTTAATTTTTGATAATCTTCTTTGATTTGCGCTTTGAAAACCATGGCTTGATCTGAAATCAATTGACTAGCAACCGTAACGGCTTTGGATGCGTCTAAAACATGCATCACTGTGGAAGTATAGTGGGGTTCAATCTTGACGGCAGTATGCATAGGTGAGGTCGTGGCACCTCCGATTAATATGGGAATTTTTATTTTGTTTTGTTCAAATAATTTCACTACATCGATCATTTCATCGAGAGAAGGCGTGATAAGTCCACTAAGTCCGACGATATCAACTTGGTGTTCGAGGGCTTTTTCCAGAATTTTTTCTTTGCTGACCATAACCCCTAAATCGATAATTTCGAAGTTATTACATTCTAGTACAATAGAAACTATATTTTTGCCTATATCATGGACATCGCCTTTTACGGTAGCCATTAGCACTTTTCCTCTTGAGCTAGATTGGGCTTTTTGTGCGAGTAGATAGGGCTCTAAGACGGCAACGGATTTTTTCATCACCCGGGCTGATTTGACTACTTGAGGCAAGAACATTTTGCCTGATCCAAATAAATCCCCTACAATACTCATTCCAGCCATAAGTGGGCCTTCGATTACATCAATAGGATTACCTAAATTTTCATAGCACTCCAAAGTGTCTGCTGCGATAAATTCATCTAAACCTTTGATTAAACTATGCTGAATTCGAAGATTGACCTCTTGACTTCGCCATTCAATATCAACTTTCTTCTCTTTTCCACCTACAGATTTATACTTCTCTGCTAGGGCCATAAGTCTATCAGTAGCATCTTCTCTTCGATTGAGCAAAACATCTTCGACTGCTTCGAGTAAATCTTTAGGAACTTCTTCATAAATCTCGAGTAGGGTCGGATTGACAATACCCATATCCATTCCATGCTGAATCGCATGATAGAGAAATGAGGCATGCATCGCTTCACGGACTTTGTTATTGCCTCTAAACGAGAAAGATACATTACTTACGCCTCCACTTACTTTTGCATGAGGCAAATTGTCTTTGATCCATTTGGTAGCCTTGAAGAAATCTAAAGCATAATTGGCATGCGCTTCTATTCCTGTACCTACAGGAAAAATATTAGGATCGAATACAATGTCTTGGCTTGGAAAAGCAACCTCTTTTGTCAAAATTTCATAGGAGCGTTGACAAATTTCTATTCTGCGTTCATAGGTGTCTGCTTGACCTAACTCATCAAAAGCCATGACGATGACAGCAAAGCCATATTGTTTGATTTTTGTGGCTTGTTCTTTGAATTCTTCCGGGCCGTTTTTTAGGCTAATAGAATTCACAATTCCTTTGCCTTGGATACATTTCATTCCGGCTTCAATGATTTCCCATTTAGAGGAATCTATCATTATGGGAATTTTGGATATATCTGGCTCTGTGGCGATTAAATTGAGGAAACTAACCATTGCGGCTTTTCCGTCTATCATGGCTTCGTCCATATTGATATCGAGGATTTGAGCACCTCCTTCTACTTGGTCTCGGGCTACTTCTAGTGCTTTTGTAAAATTATTTTCTTTAATATATTCAAGAAATTTCTTAGAACCTGTGACATTGGTTCGCTCGCCTATATTGACAAAATTTGTATTTTTTGTAATAATTAAAGGCTCTAATCCGGATAGTTTCATGTTGGGATAAATTCAGAAAAACTGTGAGGTAAAATTGTTTTGATACTTGTAAAAGTGGCGAAACTCTCTTTTGAAAAAATGTAATAATCTATGGTGTGGCCAGGTTGTCTTGTTTCATATTCTAAAAGCATTTGTCTGCATATGCCACATGGATAAGTCGGCACATCTGAATGAACATAAATTCCAACTCTAAGAATTGGCGATTTATCAGTAATCATAGCATAATTTGATAGTCCAACGGCTTCAGCGCATAGACAGGCAGGAAAAGATACATTTTCTTGATTGGCGCCGAGCAAAATTTGACCTAACTGAGTTTCTATAGCACAGCCTACATGAAATTTAGAATAGGGTGCATAAGATAATTTCGAAGCTTTTTGGCTAGCGAGATAGAGCGGATTGATATTGATGGGCAATTCAGCAAGTGGCTTATTCATTATATTTTAGAATTAAAACAAAAGTATACAAAAAAACACAAATCTTGGATAATTCTTTTAATAAAATCAGCTTTACGAATTTTGATATGCTTCCAAAGGCAAACAACTACACACTAAATTTCTATCACCATAAGAGTTATCAACTCTCGCTACAGAAGGCCAAAACTTATTAGTTTTTAGTCTTTCTATCGGATAAACTGCTTTCTGTCGGCTATAAGGATATGTCCAAGAGTCACTTGTGGCTTCATAGCTAGTATGTGGTGCATTCTTCAATACATTATTGTCTTTTGGATATTTGCCTTCTTCTATTTCTCTGATTTCTTGCCGAATTGAGATCATGGCTTCGACAAATCGGTCTAACTCGAGTAAGTCTTCACTTTCTGTAGGCTCTATCATCAGAGTTCCGGCTACTGGAAACGAAACCGTAGGAGCGTGAAATCCATAGTCCATCAATCTTTTAGCGATGTCTTCGACTTCTATGCCAAGAGAATGCTTGAATCCTCTAAAATCTAAGATTAACTCATGAGCTACCATATCGTTTTGACCTGTATAGAGTACGGGATAATGATCTTGAAGTTTGGTTTTGAGATAATTTGCATTGATTAAAGCAAATTTTGTAGCATCTTTGAGACCTTTTGAACCCAGCATTTGAATATAGGCATAAGAAATCAGAGTAATAGAAGCCGAACCATAAGGTGCATTTGAAATAGTAGCGTTTTGATTATTCGAATCCAAAAAAGGATGCGAAGGCAAAAAAGGCACCAAGTGTGCTTTGACACATATAGGTCCTACGCCTGGTCCACCACCCCCGTGCGGGATAGCAAAAGTTTTATGAAGATTGAGGTGACATACATCTGCACCTAGAAAACCAGGAGATGTATAGCCTACTTGGGCATTCATATTCGCGCCGTCCATATATACTTGGCCGCCATTGTCATGAATAATTTGACAGATTTCTTGAATTCCTGTCTCATATACCCCATGAGTAGAAGGATAAGTGACCATAAGACAGCTCAAACGGTCTTTAAATTCTATTGCTTTGGCTCTTAGTACTTCTATATCTATATTGCCTTGGTCGTCACAAGGGGTAACCTCTACCTTTAAACCAGCTAAAACAGCAGAAGCAGGATTGGTTCCGTGTGCTGAACTCGGAATCAAAACGATATCTCTATGTTCTTGTCCTTGAGCTCTTTGAAAGTCTCTAATACAAGCTAATCCAGCATATTCTCCTTGTGCTCCAGAATTTGGCTGTAAGGAACATCCATCGAAGCCTGTGATTTTGCTTAATTGTGCAGAAAGCGTTTCAATAACTTTGAGGTATCCTGAAACTTGATTTTGGGGGACAAATGGGTGAATTTGACTGAATTCTGGCCAAGAAACAGGTATGAGTTGTGTAGCGGCATTGAGTTTCATCGTACAAGAACCAAGTGGTATCATGGATTTGGTCAATGAAAGGTCTTTGTCTTCTAGATATTTAATATATCTCATGAGCTGAGTCTCACTGTGGTATGAGTTAAAAATCGGATGACTGAGTATAGGCGTTTTACGTCTCAAATGTTCTGGAAATTCAGTCCTAGTTTGGCTTGCTATCTCAGGATTTTTATCATTAGCAAAAACTTTTAAAATAGCTAAAACATCATCCCATTGGGTTGTTTCATCTAGAGAGATACGAATTTGATCGTCCTTATAAAAGAAATTTATCTCAGCGGCTTCAGCTTTAGCGCGTATCGATGTGATATCAGCATTTGCGATGGTCAAGGTATCAAAAAATGTCTTAGAAACTATTGCATATCCCATAGACTCAAGCCCTTGTTTGAGCACACTGGTCAAGGAATAAATGTAATTGGCTATGTCTTGAATACGCTCTGGCCCATGATACACAGCATACATCGCCGCCATATTAGCTAAAAGAGCTTGAGCAGTACAGATATTGGAGGTTGCCCGATCTCTTTTGATGTGCTGTTCTCTAGTTTGGAGGGCCATTCTAAGGGCATGATTTCCATTTCTATCTTTACTTACACCTATTATTCTACCTGGCATGAGTCTTTTGTGCATGTCTTTGGTGGCTAAGAAGGCTGCGTGAGGTCCACCGAAACCCATAGGCACCCCAAAGCGTTGAGAATTTCCTATCGCAATTTCTGCCCCCATATCACTAGGGGTTTTGATCCAAGTTAGTGACATGATATCACAAATCATAGCAGTTAGAATTCCTTGTTCTTTATAGGTAGCTATAATTTGAGAGAAATCATAAACGCCACCAAGCTTATCAGGATTTTGAATGATTACGCCAAAAATTCCCTCATAACTATCTATTGGCTCATGAATATTCACAGACTTGACATCAAAACCAAGAAGTTTTGCTTTAGAACGAATGACGCTTTGAGTTGCTTCAAACAAATTTTGGTCTATGATCAAGGTATTATAATCAGAATTAGATTTGTTTCTTAGGCTATGAAGCATCATCATCGCTTCTGCTGCTGCGGTAGCTTCGTCGAGTAATGAAGCGCCTGCTATTTCCATACCCGTTAAATCAGCGATCATCGTTTGAAAATTAAGTAAACTCTCAAGCCTGCCTTGAGCAATTTCTGCTTGGTAAGGCGTATATTGTGTGTACCACCCTGGATTTTCAAATAAATTTCTCAAAATTACAGAAGGGGTATAGGTCCCATAAAATCCTTGACCTATGAAGTTTTTGTAAACTTTATTTTCTTTAGCTAAGTTTCGAATATGGATTAAATACTCGGATTCACTCATTGCTTCACAGATATCAAAATTGTTTTGAGACAAAAGTTTCGAAGGGATTGTCTTGGTAATAATTTCATCAGAATTTTTTATAGATAATCTTGATAGGATTTCAGATTCTTGATATGTACCTATATGTCTATCGAAAAAGTTTTGAGCGATATTTTTCATAAAGAAAAAATTTTTTAAGTGATTTTGAATAAATGAATTACTTTTGCAAAAATAAAAAATATAACTTCGTAAATTGGGTAAAACATGAAAAATGTGGATAAGTTTATTTTTTTTTGTCTAAATTTACGCTTTGAAATAAAATCACAAGATAAATGAAGCAAATTGTAAAATTTAGCTCGGTATTGTTTTTGCTGATGTTTTGTGTAAATTCATTTTCACAGAGTAACACTATTGGGGGTTCTGAGTTTGTATTTAGGAATATTGACCCCAATAATCCCAATTTAATGGAAGTGACTTTGTTGATTTATGTTCCTTGCGACGCTTCAGCACCTACAGAGATTCCTTCTGTGAGAATGGTCTATACTTCAGTTGAACTTTGTGAGCATTTCTCAGAATTAGTCGAATTATCTGAAAATACTCAACTTCCTAAAGTCATTACACCAATCTGTGGTTTTAACTCTGTTACTACTCAGTGTGATGCAGGCGGATCTTCATCTCCCAATGTCGGCTTACGGATGCATGCCTATGTCGATACAGTTGAATTACCCGGATTAGCTACCGATTGGCGCGTAGCTGTGCTTTTTGACAATGGTGAGCAAAATATAGATTTTATTTTAAATAATAATGCTCAGGGGCTGATAGCAGCAAATCCAGCTTTTAGACCTATTTTTACTAATCGATATCGTTTTGCTAATATGGCAAATGTTCAAAATAATTTAATAGCGTATAATGAGGCTTTAGTTAGCAATAAAAACTTCAATGGTCAAAAATTTGTATCCAATAATACTGCAAGAACCTCTATATATCCAATATTCAATGTATGTCAATTTATTGATAGAACCATAGATTTTGGATATTTTGATGAAGACGGTGATGTCTTGGAGTTCGAGTTTGCGCCTTATTTTATAGATGCATCACCAGCTAATGTACGTGATATAACAAATAGATCTCTTCCAACTTCGGGAACCTATAATCCAGTTTTTCGTAATTTCCAATTCCCTATAGGTAATGGGATTCTAGAATTAGACCCGAATACAGGTGTAATGACCTATAGACCAGGCACTGATATGACCGTAGGGACATTTAAATACACCATTAAGGTAACTGAAAAGAGAAAAGATCTTTCAGGGAATTTACAAGTAGTCGGCTACTCTTATAAAGATTTGTATTTCATAGTACAGAATTCTCCTGACTGCAGATTTCCAATTATTCACCAAGGATCAAATTCTGACTTCTTGCCTGTGGTAGATAATATCGTTAATGGTGCTTTAGTTTCAGGTACTACTATTCCAACTATTGAAGCATGTACGGGCAATAATTTATCTTTTAGAGTTCGTGCAGAGTCCTGGGTACCCTTGTCAAATTTAGCGGTAAGTATCGATATCAAAGACATGGATACTATGCTTAGTAATGCAGGTGCTAATATCGTATCAAGTTATGTCGATGGAAATCATCTTCAACTCATTAGAGATACAGCTTCAGGTATTTTTTCTGTAAATTTACCGAGTCACGCTAAACCAGGTTTGTATCCTGTGACTTTTAAAGTGAAGACTTGTACTGATGGATATGATATTACCAACCTTAAAACGGTCCTAATTAGAATAAATGATTCCACTAGAATTTCTTGGTCATATAATAATGAAAAAATCAAAGAATTTGTTTTGAATCCAAATGTCGTTTATGGCTGTGATAACGGACCTATTCCTTTATTATATGCTTCAAATGGTTTAGATAAATACACTATTACATGGTCTAGTGCTTGTCCTAATTTGATTAGTTTCGAAGATAATGACGGACAAGATAGGATTGGCGCAAAAGCGCTTCTAGACATTACAGGTCAGCCTGCATCATGTTTTGTTATTGCTACATCAAATCAATATTGTCTCAATAAAGACACGATTTTAGTAAGACATGCTACTCCGATGAATAGTCAACTAGAGGTAGTATCTACTCAGAGATGTTATAATGATAGAATAGATTTAAAAGTCTCAAACACACCGGTTACCGCTAGATATTATTGGCAGACGGATTTAGGGTTTGTCGAGGAGCCTTCCATTTATTCGAATGAAGCTTCCTTGATCTTAGATAAGAAAAGTATCTCTTATCGTATTTTTGTAGTTAACAATACAGATACTTGTGTAGAATTTTTCGGTAGTGGTGGCCAAGAAGTCGAGGGTATTCTCCCACAATTAGATATTTCGGCAGATAAAACAGGGGTTTGTCCTAATGAGACGATTAAATTCACGACAAGGGTCAATACCTCTATCTGTGGTTTAGATGATTTTAATCAACCTACAGGGCCTGAAAAGCAAGCTCAGTTCAATAATGTCTTCGTAAGCACAGCGGCTTTGCCTAGAACTTTTGCTGCTAACGGTACTATTCGATTTTTGCGCACACAATCTCTATATCGTGCAGAAGAATTGATCAAAGAAGGATTTGAAGCCGGTATTATCAAGAGTATTGGATATAATTTTCAGAATATTACTAATCCAAGTAGATATAAAAATTTAACTATAAAAGTTATTTGTACGGATTTGATAAATTTAGAAAATCAAGGATTTGTTCCTGATTCGACTATGATTTTGCTCGCAAGTAAGCCACTACAAGATCTTGTTAACGGATGGAATGATATCGTTTTTGATAGAACGTTTACGTGGGATGGGAGAACTTCTTTGATTTTTCAAGTTCAGGCGGAATGCGTCGATAGCTCACGCAATGACCCAGGCGCTGCCACTATGTTCGAACATGTTACGCCTTATATTTCAACTATAGGAAGCTATAGTAACAATCGCCGAGCTTGGTCACCTAATCCTACTGCTACTGGCGCATTTAGACAAAACATACGAT
Source organism: Chitinophagales bacterium (assembly GCA_025455685.1). GTDB lineage: Bacteria > Bacteroidota > Bacteroidia > Chitinophagales > JADJOU01 > JALOMB01. The sequence goes on from JALOMB010000003.1 coordinate 11,961, forward strand.
TTACCTATCAAGATATTGACCCATCATCTATATTATTTGACTGGAAACCGACTTTGAATAATATATCAACTATTGATAATCCTTCATTAAAAAATGTTTCTGTAACTGCTCGTAAACGAGACTTTTATGAACTTAAGGCTACTTATGGGAAATGTGTGAATACCAAAAAGATTTTAGCTGACATCGATTCAAATTATTTTGTGCATTTAGATAATTTCATAGTCAATAAATGCGCTACACAAAAAGTACAGGTGCAGGCTAGTGCGGGTATCATCAATCAAAGGTTTTATGATTTTGGTTGTGGTCCTGTAGCATTCACCGCGAAACCCGAAGATACGACCTATAGCGGATTTATCGGACTCAAAACCACCACTACCACGAATTCAGAAGTGTCTCCTTATGGCAATGATCAAGCGGTTCAACCAACTACGACTACCGTGACAGATAAGAGAGTTCAATACATTTTTACTAAAAATGAGATAAGAAATTCTTTAGCTTCTTCCGGCATTACCAAAGGGCTTATTCAATATATCGTCATAGATAGTTTTATTCGAAGACCAAATGTCAATGCTTTAAATAATTTCAGTGTTAAAATTAGATGCTTGCCCGATAAAGATTCCATTTTTTATAATGATAATTTTGATAACTCTTCAGACTTTACAGAGGTTTTTTATGAGCAGAGATATTTTCCGGGTAATAGAAATTTAACTTCAAATAAAGATACCATTTACTTCCAAAAAGCTTATTCATGGAATGATACTTCTCATATCCTTATAGATATTTGCTTTGATAATATTTCAGGTAATGTATACAATCCCGAATCTGTAAGAGTTCATACCTTACCAAGAATTAATAACGTAAACATCAATAGAAGTTTATTTAGATCTCAGAATCAAAACTTAGCTAATAATCCGCAGATTTTTCCTTGTTCTTATCTTACGGGTAAACGCTCCAATCTAAGACCTAATATAATTTTTGGAATCGTCAACGCCAAACCAAACCCGCCTTCTGTACCATTGTTTTATACTTGGGGACCTTCTATAGGGTTGAGCAATAGTAGAATAAGCAATCCAATTGTTTTTCATGGTGATAGTATTACGTATAAGGTAATCGTGGATTATATTGATACATTTAGGAATGTAGATACGTTGAAATGTCGTGTTGATACAGTTTTGACTGTTAATGTTACTAGACCAAATCTTACATTTTTACCCAATCCTGTAGGTGTTTGTGCAGGAGATTCTGTTTTTCTTAGAGTTTCCTCAGATTCGTTACCATTTAGTAGATATAAATATCAATGGGAAGCAGCTTTAGGCATAGATTCGGCTTATCTTAATCGACAAAATATTTTTGTAAAACCATTAAAAAGAGATAAGTATTATAAAGTGAAAATAGAAGATGTCAATGATTCTACTTGTTGGAATATAGATAGTATTAGTATCAATATACAAAATCGCAAACCAATGCCTGATATAGGTACTCAAGCCCTTATATGCCCTGGACAATCATATCGTTTTACTATTCCGGATAGCCTTGGATATAAAAATGTAAAATGGTATTTTGAAGGAAATTTCATTGATACAGGCTATGTCTTCCATGCCACACGTCCTGGTTTCTATGAAGCCCAGGTAGATAGTGGTTTTTGTTCTAATTTCTCCAGAGTTTTTGAATTACGATCGAGGAATGCTAATTCAGTCAAGCTCATTGATACATTTATATCTATTTGTCAAGGTCAAGCCGCCAATATAAGATATGATTTGTCTAGTGGTGTAAGTGATTTATTATGGAATAATGGAAGTAAATCTATAATCAATACAGTGACAGAGCCTGGTTTATATTATGTTATTCGTGCAAAAGATCAGTTCGGATGCAACATGATAGTAGATGACACTGCACGAGTGGTATTAGTCGAAAACAATGATTTTAGTCTTAATTCAGATTCTTTCTGTATAGAATCAGATGGTTTTGTTCGTTTAGAACCTAAGCCATTTCATCCTAATGCACTATATACTTGGACGCCTAGTAATACTACAGGTAACTTTTTCGAAGCTCGAAGACCTGGGACTTATACTGTTGTTAGAAATCTTAATGGCTGTCTTAAATCCGCTTCAACTGAAGTTATTCAAGGAAGCTACGGAAAGCTTAATCTAGGAAATACGAAACTGATTTGTTGTGATGAGGTAGTAAGACTGAATGCAAATCCTGAGAACAAGCCTTATACAGCCTATAAATGGGCAATAGGTAATACCAATCAAGAAATTATAATCCCGACTAGGGTTTCAGCTAGATATTTTGTAGAAGCTATTCGTGAAAATGGCTGTAAGGACACCGGTTCTGTTCAGGTTATTTCTAAATGTATAAATTTAAAAGAAGATTCAGCCTATGATAAAATTTTGTTTTTGGGTGACACCAATAAATTAAAAGCCACATATGATTCATTAGAAAACACTAATATATCATTTGTATGGCAGACTTTTCAGCAATATAATAATGGTATCATATTTAATGGACGCTCCAATACAGAAGTGCTCCCTATAGATACAGGAGATGCTGAATATATACTTACAGTCAAAATTCAAGACACTAGATTTTTGAATGAAGAAGCGTGTCAAGAAACAGTAGTCTATAGATTTAGAGTTATTCCTAGTCAAATTCAAACATTCAATGGATTAACGCCAAATGGCGATGGTATAAATGATAGTTATTATCCTGTATTGGAAGGTGAAGTTCAAATTCTTGACTTCAAAGTAATCAATCGTTATGGTCAAAAACTCCATGACAATCCAGATATTCCATGGAACGGTTTCTATGAAGGTCAAAAGCAGCCTGCAGGAGTTTATCTCGCACTTATAAAATACCGTGTAATGGATGCTATGAAAGGTTATGTAGAGAAGTTTTTATATGATAATATTGTAATTATAGATTAATGAGAAGGTTGTTTATTATATGTTTTTATTTATCTTTATCTTTGACTAGTGCAAGTCAAAACAATATTCATTTTTCTCAATTTTATAATGTTCCGCTATATTTAAATCCTGCAAATGCTGGAAACTTTTCAGATCTATTTCGCTTTAATGCAATAGTGAGAAGACAATGGTCTGGGTTACAAGCTGGCGGTGCAAATGATGCTTTTGCTATGCAGACTATGGGATTGGGTATCGATTTAAATTTAGGAAATTCTGTAGGAGCAGGTCTCATGGTGATAAGTGATCAAACTGGTTCTGCAATTTTTAATACGACGATTATATCACCTACGCTTTCTAAACATTTTAATTTTAAAAACAAAAGACTTTCTTTTGGAATTCAACCTTCTTATACTGTAGCGCAGGTTGATGTATCCAAGGTTCGTTTCTTTCAATTAGAACCAAATGATTTTCAGAGCTCCTCTTATTTTGATTTAGGATTAGGCGTTAAGTATATCCATGATTTTGATAATCTAACATTTCACACCTCTTTTGCAGTAGATCATCTTTTAGGAGCCAAACAATCGTTTTTAGTTAATGGAAGCGGACAAGAGATTCCAAAACAATTTAAAGGAGCCTTGAATATTGAATGGGAGCCTCTACCTTACCTTCAATTTATTCCTGGTTATTATATTGCATGGCAAGCTAATGCAACAAATATGCTATATGGGAGTAATGTGGCTTATAAGATACCTTTTAAAACCCCTTTTGGAAGTCCGATCTTAATCGGCGGCCTTTGGGGAAGAAGCAATAGAGCAAATTTAGAATCAATTATACCTAAGATTGGTTTGAAATATGCTAGTTTGATCGCAATGTTTAGCTATGATTATCACGTTAATTTGAGAAGAGATGATATTTCAAGTTTTACACCAAATAATGTAAACACCATTGAGTTATCTGTAATTTATACCTTCAAGCCCGCATCACCACCTCCTTTAAATGAATTTGATTATATTTTAAATCCAAGATTTTAATTTAACTACCTATGATCCTGAAAATCACAAAGCTTTGTTTCTTATTATTTACCTTATCCATTTTTTTGATAGGTAATGCTCAGTTTCAAGCCTTCAAATCAACCGACAAAAAGAGAGCCCAGCTTAATCAAGAGTTAATCAAACATAAAAATGTGGGCTATTCACAATTGATAACTTTTGCCAAAAAACTAGAAAACCAAGGTTCTTATGTTAATGCGGTAGAGTATTACCTTTTGGCTCAGAAACAAAAGCCAGATAATAAGTTTGTATTACAGAAACTATCTTATCTAAATTTCGAACTAAGAGATTATATTGCATCAAAGGAATGGACTGAGAAATTACTCGATGTGGACCAGAATTTCGATGAAGATGCTAAAGTAAGATTAGCCATGTGTCACAAGGCTACGGGAGATTTCAAAAAAGCTACCACAGTTCTCGATCAGTTATTGACACAAAAAAGAAAACGCAACGATTTTCAGATTCTAGAAAATGAACAAAAAGGAGCAAAACTCGGTTTAGAAATCCGTGATAAAACAGATTTAAATTATGATGTAGTCAATATAAAACAGCTCAACGGAAACCTACAGGAGTATGCACCACAGCCTCTAGCCAACAACAATATTATCTTCTCTGCACTCCTCTCTGATACTGCTTTAAATGTAACCAAACTAAAAGAACAAGGTGCAGATTATACTTCTAAACTTATTTTCTCACATTACGACGAACAAAGAGATTTCTGGAGTAAGCCTGAGCTACTTCCAATTGAAATAAATGAACCTGAAGTTCATATAGGAAATGGTTTCTTGGACAAATCTGGCAAATATCTATATTTTACTAAATGCCAAGAAAATGAAAAACTTGAAATGAAATGTAAATTATTTCTAGCTGAAAAGAAAGATGATAAATGGTCAGTTGAGGAGCTTAAAACACTAAATTCGAAAGGTACCACCAATACACAACCAGCAATCATGGATGATAGTAGTGGTAAATTTTTACTTTTCGTAAGTGATAGGCCTGGAGGTAAAGGCAAACTTGATATTTGGTATAATAAACTCGAGCCAAATGGCAGACCAAGCAAAGAGTCAGTTAATTTATCTGCATTAAACTCTTTTAATGATGATGTAACGCCTTTTTATCATACAGAAACTAAAACCCTATATTTTTCTTCTAATGGCTATCCAAATTTAGGAGGATTCGATGTTTTTAAAGTTTCTGGAAATCTTAAAAAATGGGATAAAATTATCAATTTAAAATATCCATTTAACTCTACAGTTGATGATATTTATTTTAAAATTGATGATAAAGGTGAAGGATTTTTGGTGTCTAATAGAGATGGTTCTCGCTCCCCGAGAGGCGCAACTTGTTGTGATGATTTGTGGCGAGTCAAAGTCAAATCTTATGATCTATGGGTCAAAGGATATTTCGTAAGTTCAAAAGATTCTGCAGGTGCCAAGAAACTACTTGGCGTTAGTGCTATAATGTCGGATAGTAATTATAAGTCGCTATATAACAACACAATGACAGATTCATTCTTTATGGTCAAAGTTAAGGCAAATAAAGAATATAAAGTACTTGGGGAATTATCAGGTTATTATCCCTCTATGACTAATTTTCGAACCCCAATTCAATTATTTAGAAACGACACTATAGTCAAACTATTCGTCATGGAGCCAATAGAAAAGAAACGATATGTCGTAGAAAATATTTACTATGCATTTGATAAATCAGTTGTAAGGGATGATTATAATCAAATTTTAGATTCTGTAGTCTCACTTATGTACCAATTCCCAGATGCTTTCTTAAGAATCGATGGTCACACGGATGCTCGAGGTACCGAAGAGTATAATCAAGCACTTTCAGAAAGAAGATGTAAGGCTGCAGCGGAATATATTTTACTAAAAGGTGTAGAACCTGAGCGTATGATTATGAGAGGGTATAATGAATCAGTGCCTATTGCCCCTAACGTAACACCTTCAGGTGAAGACGATCCTGCGGGAAGAGCTAAGAATAGACGGGTGGAGTTTAAGATATTGAACGATACAGGCAAGCCAGCTGAAATTACTGATTTGGAGTATAGAGTTAATGTTCCCTTTAATAATGATTGATTTTGATGAATAAACAAGTTAAGGTTGCGCTTCTATTTCTTGGCAGTATATTAATCTTTTTTCTGGCGTATTTCTTTCTCAAAGGAACTTTGTTAAATCAAAATGATTATACTTATTATGCTAAGTTTCAAAATGTAGAAGGACTTAAAGCTTCTGACAAAATTTTCGTAAATGGGGTACAAGTAGGGTTTATTAAATCAATAGGTTTTATTTCCAAAGCAAACCCTCATGATGTTTTATTGACTTGCATCATTGATAAACTTATCAAAATCCCTACAAACTCACAGCTTCAAGTCACTAGTATTACTTTAATGGGCAATAAAGGCATTGATTTAAAATTAGGCAATCAAACAAATTTTTACCAAAATCGAGATACTTTAAAGGGTTTAGAAGAAGTAGGCATGTTGGATAAGTTAACGGCATCACTCGATCCTTTAACACAGAATGCGCAATTGCTTCTAGATCCTAATAATCCTAAAAATTTGCAACAAACCATTGCTCAGCTTCATGTCTTGCTCTCTTCGATGACTCAGCTCACTCAAACCTTGAATCAAGTGGCAGTAGCTAATCAAAATTCAATTAATAAATCTATGAAAAATATAGAAATATTGACTTCTTCCTTAGCAGCGAACACTAAAAATTTAAATGAACTACTCAGCAATACCAACGATATAACCAAGCAACTTAAGAATGGTGACTTAGAAAAAACCTTGACAAAACTCAATACAAATTTAGATGACTTCAATAAAATTGTCAAAGATGTCAATCAAGGCAAAGGAAATATGGGCAAATTGCTAAAAGATGAAAAATTATATGACAATTTAAATGGCACCATAAATTCTGCTAACTTATTACTCGATGATATGAAAGCAAACCCTAATCGTTATATTCATTTTTCTGTATTCGGAGGAAAAAAATAAAAATTATTTTAAGCGCCTCAGTTTTTCTTCTAATTGTATCATCATCTCTTCTTCATTTTCAGGACTCATTCTTTTATGAACGGGATACATGTCGTCCTTTAAAGATTTCAGTTTTTCAGACTTCATCGATAAGATTAAATCAATATCGCTTAGCAATTCTAATTCCAAATCGTAAATTTGCTTGGCAATACTTTCAAAAGTATCCGTTTTTTTAATAGAATATATTTTTTGCGCAATCAAGTAACCTTGATCTGTATATTGATCTATGATGTGAAGTGTCGCACCTAATTCAAATCCTTTGTATATTGACCATTTCATTGCATCAAGACCTTTTGCAAAAGGCAAAATCCCAGGATGGGCATTATGAATAGTATGTGACAAGACTAATTCATCAGGTAAAATTCCTGCTCCGGCTATTAGAATCGCAGCATAAGAAGTTTTATTGAAATGATTTGCTAAGTCGTTTAGCTCAATTTGTACATATTCAAAGCCGAATTGCAAAGCTAATTCTTTTGGATAAATCATCTCTTCAACTAAGGGTCTATGATTATATTTTGGCGAAAATTTCTTCTTTTTTTCTTTCCAGGGTAAAGCAAGCAAGGTCACTTGTATTTCATATCCCTTTTCTCGAATTTTTTTTATTAAATCTTGTGTTTTTCGATGCGGATAATCATAGGTAATTATGGCGATTGTCATTTTTTAGAGACAAAAGTAATCAATTCTAATTATTTTTTAGATTTTTTAATATTTATAATATGTTTGCTTATAAATTTATACCTACTTTTACAAAATTAACATTTATGAATACAGCACAATTTAATAATAACTTTACAGATAGTTTTTCTACAAATACTTCATTTGATAATCGTCCAAGATTTCTCTCAGAAGTAAATGCCTTAGTAAATCCTGAAGATTTTCCAAATTCTAAATTGCTTTATTTTAATAACACGCTAGCACACACACTTGGAATTTCTCAATACACTAAAACCCCAGAAGATCAACTAGCGCTTTTGATTGGAAAAAATAAAATGATTTCAACCAAGCCTTATGCGACTAATTATTGTGGACATCAATTTGGCTCTTGGGCTGGCCAATTAGGTGATGGTAGAGCAATTTGTATCGCAGATCTAACTGTCGCCGACGAAATTTATAGCATACAGCTAAAAGGAAGCGGATTGACTCCATTTTCACGAAGGGGAGATGGTAGAGCTGTACTTCGTTCTACGATTCGTGAAGCCTTAATACAAGAGTATTTTCATGCCTTAAATATTCCTACTACCCGAACCCTAGCTCTAGGATTGACAGGAGAAAAAGTAACTAGAGATATGTTTTATGATGGCAATTTGAAATTGGAGTCAGGGGCTATTTTGGCTAGAGTAAGTCCAAGTTTTATTAGGTTTGGTCACTTTGAATGTTTGGCTAGCAAAAAAGATTTTGTGCAATTAAAAAAGCTATGGGATTATATCAAAATTAATTTTTATCATAATCAATATTCAAGTGCTATTCCTTCTGATGAAATGTTTTTTGAAGCACTTTGTACTAAGACACTTGAGTTAATCGATCAATGGATGAATTTAGGCTGGGTTCATGGCGTATTGAATAGTGACAACATGTCTATGCTGGGTTTGAGTATCGATTTTGGACCTTTTGGTTTTATGGGTGCTTATGATCCGAAATTTACCCCAAATTGGACAGACAGCGCACAAGGGCTTTATCGATTTGAAAATCAATACATCATCGCTTTTAAGAATTTGCTATATTTAGCTAATGCCATAGTTCCAATTTTTGGCGCTCCTAAGCCGATCGAAGATATACTCTATAACGCTTTCGAAAATCAACTAAATCATCGATACGAGCAAATTGTATGGCGAAAATTAGGCCTTGCAAATGATTCTTTTGATGTGACTTTGACACATAAAATCCTATCAATGATGGCTGAATTTCAGCTAGATTTTACGTTGTTTTTTAGATATATTTCTTGTATTGTTTGTCAGAAAAAGGAATATGCTCTAGAAGACATATCAAACCTGACCCATGTAGCTTTAACGGATGAGCAGCTTCAAAGCATTGATAATACTATGAAATTTTACCTAACTCAACTTAACCTTATAGATAAAACTAAAGCTATGACGCAGGTTATTCAGTATAATCCCGAATTCATACCAGATAATGAATGGCTTTTTACAATAATTCAAGAAGTAGAACATAAAAATTTCAATTCCTTAGATGAGGCTTTCCACATTGTATCACATCCAAGACAAGCCTTGGAAATTAATAAAAATTTTTTTAGTAAAAAAAAATCTAAACTTCCTAATCCCTTGGGAATTCATGTTTTGTCCTGTAGCTCTTAATAAAACTATAGTGTTTTTTTCAAAAAAATACCTTTGAATTAAAAAAAATATTCTATCTTTGCAAACCTTTTGATGTTGAAAAGTTTTAAATCAAGTAAATCGTTTTAAGTTTCAATGTTTTAAGGGAGTTTATCAAGGGTGATAAACGAAACATATTTGTTCTTTGACATTAGTATGGTATATAGAAGTGTTCAAAATGATTTGAATTATTTAAATTGCCGAAGTAGCTCAGTTGGTAGAGCAGCTGATTTGTAATCAGCAGGTCGGGGGTTCAAGTCCCTTCTTCGGCTCTTGTTTCTAGGGTAGTTACCAGAGTGGCCAAATGGGGCAGACTGTAAATCTGCTGCGAAAGCTTCGGTGGTTCGAATCCATCACTACCCACTTTATACAAACTAATGTTTTAATACAGCATGCGGAAGTAGCTCAGTTGGTAGAGCATCAGCCTTCCAAGCTGAGGGTCGCGGGTTCGAGTCTCGTCTTCCGCTCATTTTAGTTAGCAATATGATGATGATGTATCTCTAGATACATTATTTTTTTTATTTCTAGCTGACGTAGCTCAGTGGTAGAGCACTTCCTTGGTAAGGAAGAGGTCGTGGGTTCAAGTCCCATCGTTAGCTCTACTAAGTGTCATTTAATGCAAAATAGCATAGACTAATACTAATAAAATTAAAAAAACTAATAAAAACAATTAAACAAATTAATTATAAACCCAAAAATCTAATAAAATGGCAAAAGAACAATTTATTAAAACCAAGCCTCACGTCAATGTAGGAACTATTGGACACGTAGACCACGGTAAAACTACACTTACAGCTGCAATTACTTCGGTTTTAGCTTCAAAAGGTCTCGCACAGAAAAAAGATTATGATTCCATTGATGCTGCTCCAGAAGAAAAAGAAAGAGGTATCACTATTAATACGGCTCACGTAGAGTATGAAACAGAGACAAGACATTATGCTCACGTAGATTGTCCAGGTCACGCGGATTATATCAAAAACATGATTACAGGAGCTGCTCAGATGGACGGAGCTATCTTAGTAATCGCTGCTCCAGATGGACCAATGCAACAAACTAGAGAGCATATTCTTTTGGCAAGACAAGTTGGTGTGCCTAGAATTGTAGTCTTTTTAAATAAAGTTGATTTAGTCGATGATCCAGATATGATCGAGCTAGTAGAAATGGAAGTTAGAGAATTATTGAGCAAGTATCAATATGATGGTGATAATACCCCAATAGTTAAAGGTTCTGCATATAAAGCATCTCAAGGCGATCCAGATTCAGTTAAGGCTATCGAGGAATTAATGGCTACAGTAGATGAATATATTCCACTTCCACCTAGACCAATTGATCAACCGTTCTTATTGCCTGTTGAAGATGTATTTTCAATAACAGGTAGAGGTACAGTAGCTACAGGTAGAATTGAAAGAGGAATCGTAAAATCAGGTGAAGATGTAGAAATTGTAGGCTTGATGAAAGAAGGTGAAAAACCAATGACTACCGCTGTAACTGGTGTAGAGATGTTTAGAAAAATCCTTGATACAGGAGAAGCTGGTGAAAACGTAGGTTTATTGCTTAGAGGTGTTAAAAAAGAAGACATCAAAAGAGGTCAAGTAATCTGTAAACCAGGTTCTATTACACCTCATACTGAATTCAAATGTGAAGTCTATATCTTATCAAAAGATGAAGGTGGTCGTCACACGCCATTCATGAACAAATACAGACCACAGTTCTATTTGAGAACCACTGACGTCACAGGAGAAATCACATTGCCAGAAAACAAACAAATGGTAATTCCAGGTGAAAATCTTACCTTGACAGTTAAATTGATTTATCCAGTTGCGTTAGAAAAAGGTCTTCGTTTTGCTATCCGTGAAGGTGGTAGAACTGTAGGTGCAGGTCAGGTGACTGAAATTATCAAGTAAATCAAAATCATGTACTAGAAGGGATAGTTAATTTAACTCTCCCTTTTATTACGGGTGTAGCTCAGTTGGTAGAGCGAAGGTCTCCAAAACCTTAGGCCGTGGGTTCGAGCCCTACCGCCCGTGCTAATTATTAAATCAATAATCATAAAGAATTATGAATAAAGTCATAGATTATTTTAGAGATTCATATATAGAACTTACACAGCATGTAACTTGGACAAATTGGACAGAATTACAGCGATTGACCTTTATTGTAATCATGTCTTTGATCATAATATCTTTAGTAATTTTGTTGATGGATTATATCAGTAGCGGATTCCTAATCAAAGTAATTTACAACAATCTGTAACTAATAGTTATAATTAATCGAGCATGAACGAACACATAAAATGGTATGTTTTAAAAGTAATTTCAGGACAAGAGTTCAAAGCTAAGGCAGCAATTGAACTCGAAATCCTTCATAATAAATGGGAAAATATTATTTTTGAAATTTTAGTTCCAACAGAAAAAGTATATAAAATTCGAGCAGGTAAGAAATATATCAAAGACAAAACCTTATTTCCAGGCTATATTTATCTAGAAGTAAATGAAAAGCTCTTTACAACGGAAATGATTTCGACGCTAAGAGGCATTACATCTATTATAAATTTCTTAGGAGGAAATCAACCACAAACCCTTAGACCGGCTGAAATCCAAAAACTACTTGGTAAAATTGACGAAGGTATGGAAGGTGGTGAAATGCAAATTGATCCGTTTATTATTAATGAATCTGTTAAAATTGTAGATGGGCCATTTAATGATTTCATTGGAAGTATTCAAGAAATTAACGAAGATAAGCGCAAGTTAAAAGTCGTGGTAATGATTTTTGGTAGAAAACAACCTGTAGAAGTAGGTTATTCACAAGTAGTAAAAATTCAATAAAAAAATTAATTTATATATATTATGGCAAGAGAAATAGAAACCTATGTCAAACTTCAAGTAAAAGGTGGCCAAGCCAATCCTGCACCTCCAATTGGTCCAGCTTTAGGTTCAAAAGGAGTTAATATTATGGAGTTTTGTAAACAATTTAATGCAAGGTCTCAAGATAAAATGGGTCAAGTTTTGCCTGTTTTGCTTACTGTGTATAAAGACAAATCTTTTGATTTCGTAATTAAAACACCTCCAGCGCCTGTTTTATTGTTAGAAGCTGCTAAAGCTAAAACAGGTTCTAAGGAATCAAACCGAATCAAAATTGGTAAGGTTACTTGGGACGACATTAGAAGAATTGCAGAGATAAAAATGCCAGATCTAAATTGCTTTACCCTCGAAGCAGCCATGTCAATGGTGGCAGGTTCTGCTAGAAGTCTAGGTATCACTATCACTGGAGAAAAACCATTTTAATTCACAATAAAAATTATCATCGTGGCAAAAGTAAATAAAAAAAGAAGTCAAGTCAATCAACTTTTGGATAAAAATAAAGCCTATTCCTTAGAAGAAGCAAGTCAATTAGTCAAACAGATTAACACGACTAAGTTTGATGCATCAGTTGATTTACATGTAAGACTTGGCGTAGATCCAAGAAAAGCAGACCAAGCGCTCAGAGGAACCGTATCGCTTCCAAACGGTTCTGGGAAAACCAAAACGGTGCTCGTATTTTGTAAACCTGAAAAAGAAGCTGAAGCCAAAGCGGCAGGTGCTGACTATGTAGGGTTAGAAGAATTCATCACCAAAATAGAACAAGGATGGACAGATATTGATGTTATCATCTCTACACCTGATGTTATGGCTATGATTGCCAAGCTAGGTAGAGTTCTCGGTCCTCGTAACCTTATGCCAAATCCAAAGTCAGGTACTGTTACAACTGACGTAGGTAAAGCTGTAGAAGAAGTCAAAAAAGGTAAGATTTCTTTTAGAGTTGATAAATTTGGTATTGTTCACTCTTCTATTGGTAGAATTTCATTTACTCCAGATCAAATCAAACAAAATGCAGAAGAGTTTCTTCAGACCTTAGTCAAAATGAAGCCATCATCTGCAAAAGGAGTTTACATGAAATCTATCTCTATGGCTACTACCATGAGTCCTGGACTAAATATTGACACCAAAACAATAAGCCAATAGTTATGAAAAAACACGAAAAACAAGAATTAATCGACAATTTGGCCAAAAGATTTGAAGAGGCTCAGTATTTTTACTTCATCGATGAATCCACGTTAAATGCAGCGCAAACTTCTTCGCTAAGAAGAAAAGCCTTTGAAAGTGAAATTCAATATTCTGTAGTTAAAAATACTTTGATCAAAAAAGCCCTAGAAAAAAGCAATAAAGGCTCTGAAGAGTTATATTCTGTGCTCAAAGGCCCTACTGCTGTATTCTTTTCTTCTTCTTCTAATGCTATAGCTAAGATGATTAAAGAATACCGGAAAGAAAAAGCTAAACCCGAACTTAAGGCAGCTTATATAGATTCTGATATTTTTGTAGGTGATGACCAACTCAAATCACTCATTAACCTCAAGTCTAAAAACGAATTAATAGGAGAGATTATCGGCTTGCTTCAATCTCCAATCAAAAATGTCGTATCTGGTTTGCAAAACGAATCAGGCCAAAAAATAGCATCTTTGCTAAAATCAATTGAAAACAAATAAAAAACTTTTTTAAAATTAAAAATCAAATAATCATGGCAGATTTAAAACAATTAGCAGACAATTTAGTAAACTTAACAGTAAAAGAAGTTCAAGAGTTAGCACAAATCCTAAAAGATGAGCATGGTATAGAGCCAGCTGCTGCAGCTCCTGTAATGATGGCAGCTCCAGCAGGAGGTGAAGCATCAGGTGGCGAAGTAGAAAAATCATCTTATGATGTCGTATTGACTGGAGCCGGAGCTACAAAAATGAATGTAATCAAAGCTGTGAACACATTGACAAATCTCGGTCTAAAAGAATCTAAAGACCTAGTAGATAATGCACCAAAAGCAGTATTGTCAGGTGTATCAAAAGCAGATGCAGAAAATGCTAAAGCTGCATTAGAAGAAGCTGGAGCTACTGTCGAGTTGAAGTAATTCATTGCTCTATGAGAATTATGGTCTGCACTTTACACGATAAAGTGCAGACCTATTATAGTTTATATTCGTTTTATCAAATTTAATGTGCAACTATGCAACAAACAAACTCTGCTCAAAGAATTAATTTTGGAAAAGTAAAAGTACAGCCAGAATTTATTAATCTTTTAGATATTCAAAAAGAAAGCTTCAAGGAGTTTTTTCAAATTGATACCCCACAAGACCAAAAACATAAAGAAGCCCTATATGGTGTCTTTCAGGAAAATTTCCCAATTTCAGATGCCAGAAATATGTTTCATCTAGAATTTCTAGAATATTTTCTAGACTCTCCTAGATATACTGTAGATGAATGCGTAGAAAGAGGGCTTACTTATTCTGCTCAACTCAAAGCCAAAATGCGTTTATCATGTAATGATGAAGAGTTGACAGATTTCAAAACCATAACGCAAGAAGTATATTTAGGTTCTATACCCTATATGACTTCAAAAGGTACGTTTATTATTAATGGTGCGGAGCGCGTTATAGTGACGCAACTTCATAGATCTCCTTCTGTGTTTTTTGGAGAGAGTTTCCATCCTAATGGCTCAATGATTTATTCAGCAAGAGTAATACCGTTTAAAGGAGCTTGGATGGAGTTCGCTACAGACATCAATAATGTCATGTATGCTTATATAGATAGAAAGAAAAAGTTCCCTGTATCTATGTTACTTAGAGCTATTGGCTATGATACAGATAAAGATATTTTGGATTTATTCCAAGTAGCAGAAGAAGTCAAAATTTCCAAATCAAGTTTACCAAATTATTATGGACGTAAGTTAGCTGCTAGGCTCCTAAAAACTTGGATTGAGGATTTCGTCGACGAGGATACTGGAGAAGTAGTCTCTATCGAAAGAAATGAAGTCATTTTAGAAAGAGATACCGTAATTTCAGAAGAAATCACAGATAAAATTATCGATTCTAAAGCAACTCATTTAATTCTTCAAAAAGAACATGGAGATATTGATTATTCAATAATCTTCAACACCCTTAATAAAGATACTTCAAATTCAGAGCGGGAAGCACTAACTACGATTTATCGTCATATTCGAGGTGTAGAAGCACCAGATGATGAGACAGCAAAAGACGTGATTGACAAATTGTTTTTCTCTGATAAAAGATATGACTTAGGAGAAGTTGGACGACATAAAATTAATCAAAAACTAGGTACGAATATTCCTAAAGATGTTTATGTTTTGACTAAAGAAGACATTGTAGCGATCGTAAAACATGTCGTGATGCTCGTAAATGGAAAAGCTGAAGTCGATGACATAGATCATTTGAGCAATCGTAGAGTTAGAACTGTAGGAGAGCAGCTTTATGCCCAATTCAGTTTAGGTCTTCAGAGACTGAGTCGAACAATTAAAGAAAGAATGAACCAAAGAGACAATGAAGTCTTTACCCCTACAGATTTAATTAATGCACGTTCCTTAAATTCTGTGATTAATTCGTTTTTTGGTACTTCGCAGCTATCTCAATTCCTAGATCAAACAAATCCATTGTCTGAAATTACCAATAAAAGAAGAATTTCTGCTTTAGGTCCAGGTGGTTTATCGAGAGAGAGAGCAGGGTTTGAGGTTCGAGATGTTCACTATTCTCATTATGGTCGTCTTTGTACGATTGAAACCCCAGAAGGGCCCAATATCGGTCTAATTTCTACCTTATGTTGCTATGCCAAAATAAACCATAGAGGTTTTATCGAAACCCCTTACATTAAAGTAAACAAAGGTGTCGTCGATCAAAGCATGACACCAATCTATATGTCAGCTGAAGAAGAAGATAAATATATTATAGCCCAAGCTAAAACAGATATTGATGCCAAAGGTAAACTAACTTCTGAGAGTTTCGTCGCGAGAAAACAAGGAGATTTCCCAATGGTTTCAGCTGAGGATATTGAATATATTGATATCGCTCCTAATCAAATATTGGGTGTTTCTGCATCATTAATTCCATTTCTCGAGCATGATGATGCTAATAGAGCTCTTATGGGATCCAACATGCAACGTCAAGCAGTACCACTTATTAAACCTCAATCACCTATTGTAGGTACAGGTTTTGAAGCAATAGTTGCTCAAGATTCCATGAACTTGATTAATGCTGAAGCCGACGGTGAAGTTGTGTATGTCGATTCCGAAAGAATAGATGTACGCTATGACATGTCAGAAGACCAGGTTTTATGTTCATTTAACTCTGAGATTAGTACCTATAAACTTCAGAAGTTTTCAAGAACCAATCAAGGAACGTGTATTAACTTAAAACCAATAGTGACTAAAGGTCAGAGAGTATCTAAGGGTCAAGTGCTTTGTGAAGGGTTTGCTACAAATCAAGGCGAATTAGCCTTAGGTCAAAATCTAAAAGTTGCCTTTATGCCATGGAAAGGTTATAACTTCGAGGATGCGATAGTAATTTCTGAACGTGTCATCAAAGAAGACGTATTTACTTCCATTCATATCGAAGAATATGACTTAGAAGTTAGAGACACGAAACTTGGAGAAGAAGAGTTAACCTCTGATATCCCGAATGTAAGTGAAGACGCTACTAAAGATCTTAATATAAATGGGGTAATTAGAATAGGAGCTCGGGTAAAAGAAGGAGATATTTTGGTCGGAAAAGTCACGCCAAAAGGGGAAACAGACCCAACGCCAGAGGAAAAATTACTTAGAGCAATCTTCGGTGACAAAGCTGGTGATGTCAAAGACGCATCGCTCAAAGCACCTCCAAGTACCGAAGGTATAGTCATCAATACCAAAATATTTAGAAAAGTTAAAAAAGATTCTAAGAAAAAGTCTAATGAAAATACTCAATTAGACGAATTAGAAGCTAAATATGCCGCAGATGAAAGTAATCTTAAAAATCATCTCGTTGATAAACTTCAATTGCTTATCAATAAATCTAAATTCAGAGGAATCAAAAATATTCATGGTGATGAGGAAATACCTAAATCAACTAAACTCTCTTCCAAAGTTCTCTCAAGCCTTAACTTCAAAGAAATTGATACGACGAATTGGACTGAAGATACACAAATAAATACTTTGATACAAAAAGTTATCCATAATTATCAACTCAAACTCAATGAAATTACAGGATATTATAAAAGAGACAAGTATAATTTAACGATTGGAGATGAATTACCTAATGGTGTTCTTCAACTCGCTAAGGTTCAATTAGCAGTCAAAAGAAAACTTAAAGTAGGAGATAAACTCGCTGGTCGCCATGGTAATAAAGGTATTGTGGCGAAAATAGTCAAAGAAGAAGATATGCCATTCCTCGATAATGGTGAGCCAATTGATATTGTATTAAATCCACTTGGCGTTCCTTCTCGTATGAACTTAGGTCAGGTTTATGAAACCGTCTTAGGCTGGGCTGGAAAAGAACTTGGCGTTAAATTCGCTACACCAGTCTTAGATGGAGCAAGTATGACAGAAATCAAAGAGTGGATGAATAAGGCAAATTTGCCTTATCTAGGTTCGTCTTATCTCTATGATGGAGAAACGGGTGAGCGTTTTATGCAAAAAACAACTGTTGGTGTCATCTACATGCTCAAATTAAGCCATATGATCGATGACAAAATGCATGCTCGTTCTACGGGTCCTTATTCTCTCATAACGCAACAACCACTTGGAGGTAAAGCACAATTCGGAGGTCAAAGATTTGGAGAAATGGAGGTTTGGGCTATAGAAGCATATGGAGCTTCTAATATTCTCAGAGAGCTCATGACTATCAAATCTGATGATATACAGGGTAGAGCCAAAGCATATGAGGCAATCGTCAAAGGCGAAAATATTCCACTTTATGGTATTCCGGAATCATTCAATGTATTGGTTCATGAGTTAAGAGGACTCGCATTAGACATTAAATTTGATTAATTTCTTAAATTAAACACATGGCAGGTTATAATAAAAATAACAAACAAAAAACAGATTTTACTTCTATTACTTTGACTCTGGCTTCTCCAGATACTATCAAAGATAATTCTTATGGTGAAATCACAAAACCTGAAACGATAAATTATCGTACATATAAGCCCGAAAGAGACGGTTTATTTTGTGAAAAAGTCTTTGGACCCGTAAAAGATTATGAATGTTTCTGTGGTAAATATAAAAGAATCCGATACAAAGGCACTATCTGTGATCGATGTGGCGTAGAAGTCACTGAAAAGAAAGTAAGACGTGAACGTATGGGGCATATTCAACTTGTCGTACCTGTCGTTCATATTTGGTATTTCAAATCATCTCCAAATAAAATAAGCTACCTTTTAGGTTTGAGCACTAAGAATTTACATTCTATTATTTATTATGAAAAATATGTCATTATCCAGCCAGGTATAGCCGCAGAGGATATTACAGTGACTAATGCAAAAGGAGAACAAGAAATTAAAAGATTTGAAAAATATCAATTGATCACCGAGGAAGAGTATATGGAGGTAATTTCTGCGGAAGAAATGTCTAATAATAAATTACTCGACAATAAAGACCCTAATAAATTCATTGCTAAAATGGGTGGTGAAGCTATCAAAGATTTATTGAGTCTTATTAATTTAGATGATTTATCATATGCACTGAGAAATCAAGCGCAAAATGAATCTTCGAGACAGCGAAAACAAGAAGCTTTAAAGAGACTTAGTGTCGTAGAAGCTTTTCGTGAAGCCAATATGAAATTAATTAATCGTCCTGAATGGATGGTCGTAGATTTATTGCCTGTCGTACCACCTGAGCTTAGACCCTTGGTTCCTTTGGATGGAGGTAGATTTGCTTCATCAGATCTAAACGATTTATATCGTAGAGTTATCATTAGAAATAATCGATTGAAGCGTTTAATGGAAATCAAAGCCCCAGAAGTAATTCTTAGAAACGAAAAAAGAATGCTACAAGAAGCCGTGGATTCTTTGTTTGATAATTCCAAAAAAGCTAATTCAGTTAAGTCAGAAGGAGGCAGAGTGCTAAAATCTATTTCAGATTCACTCAAAGGAAAACAAGGTAGATTTAGACAGAACCTACTCGGTAAAAGGGTTGATTATTCTGGTCGATCGGTCATTGTCGTAGGACCAACATTAAAGATGCATGAGTGTGGTTTGCCAAAAGATATGGCAGCTGAATTGTTTAAACCATTTATCATTCGCAAACTCATCGAAAGAGGTATCGTTAGAACCGTAAAATCAGCTAAAAAGCTTGTAGAACGAAAAGATGCTGTTATTTGGGATATCTTAGAAAATATTCTCAAAGGACATCCTGTAATGCTCAATAGAGCTCCTACCCTTCATAGATTGTCGATACAGGCTTTTATGCCTAAACTCGTCGAAGGAAAAGCGATAAGACTTCACCCTTTAGTTACTACTGCCTTTAATGCGGACTTCGATGGGGATCAAATGGCCGTTCACGTGCCTTTGACCAATGAAGCGATATTAGAAGCGCAGCTCCTTATGCTTAGCTCTCACAATATCCTTAACCCCCAAAATGGATCTCCGATTACCTTACCTTCACAAGACATGGTGCTTGGTCTTTACTATATGACCAAGATCAAACGTTCGACTCCAGAAGAAAAAGTCAAAGGCGAAGGAATGACTTTTTACGATGTAGAGGAAGTAATCATAGCCTATAACGAAGGAAAATTAGATCTACATGCTCTGATAAAAGTTAAAGTTAAGGTATTAGAAAATGAAACTTTGGTCGATAAAATTGTTGAGACCTCTGCTGGAAGATGTATGGCTAATCGATATATGCCAAAAGAAATTGGATTTATCAATGAACTACTCTCCAAAAAAGCTTTAAAAGAAGTTATTTCGACAATTATTGAAAAAATTTCAGTCAAAAAAACAGCGGAATTCCTTGATGGAATCAAAGAACTTGGTTTTACCATGGCTTTCAAAGGCGGATTATCGTTCAATATCGAAGATATTTTAATGCCAGAAATCAAAGCAAAAGAAGTTGAAAGAGCTACCGAAGAGGTTTTGAATATTAATCAAAATTACGCAGAAGGATATATTACAGACAGAGAGCGCTATAATCAAGTTGTAGACACTTGGGAACGAATGGATACAGCCATCACCAAAGATCTAATGACCCGTTTGGAAAAGGATAGACAAGGCTTTAACTCCATTTATATGATGATTGATTCGAGTGCTAGGGGTTCTAAATCTCAGATCAAACAGCTTGGAGGGGTTAGAGGACTTATGAATAAACCTAAAAAATCAGGATCAAACTCAGAACAAGATGTCGTAGAAAACCCAATTTTATCTTCTTTAAAAGAAGGTTTGACCGCTTGGGAATACTTCATATCTACCCACGGTGCCAGAAAAGGTATGGCGGATACTGCCCTCAAAACTGCTGACGCTGGTTATCTTACCAGAAGATTGGTCGATGTTGCACAGAGTTTAGTTATTTTCGAAGAAGATTGTAAAACTCTTAGAGGTGTCGAAATGACTAATTTCTCTGTTGATGGTCAAGAAGTAGAGTCTCTTGCAGATAGGATTGTAGGTCGTACATCACTTCATGATGTTTATTCCAATTTAGATGATAGTTTGCTGATCAAAGCAGGACAGGAAATTTCTATGGATATGGCTCGTAAGCTAAAAGACCATCAGATAGAAGCTATAGAAATTCGTTCAGTTCTTACTTGTGAAGCAGAAGTAGGGGTGTGTGTCAAATGTTATGGAAGAAATCTAGCGACAAATCGTATGAGTGAAATCGGGGATGCAATTGGCGTTATTGCTGCTCAGTCTATTGGAGAGCCTGGAACACAGCTTACTTTGAGAACTTTCCACGCCGGTGGTATCGCCTCATTCACTTCTACTTCAAATGAATTAAGAGCTAAATTTGATGGTATTATTAAATTTGATGGCCTTAGATATATTGACGCCGAGACCGAAGACAAGACTAAAAAAATGATTGTAATCGGTCGTACTGGTGAAATGAAACTACTCAAAAAGGCTGATGAAAAACCAATTCAAAATGCATATATCCCTTATGGTGCTACTTTACTTATTACAGATGGTACAGAAGTCAAAAAAGATGATATAATTTGTACTTGGGACCCTTTTAATAATCTCATAATAGCTGAATCTGACGGTACGGTAGTTTATGATGGAATAATCCAAAATGTGACCTACAAAGAAGATATCGTAGAACAAACAGGTAACGTAGAGAAATTTATCATTGAATCTAGAAATAAGGCTATTATTCCTTCTATTATAATCGAAGGTAATGATGGACAGAAATCTTATACTATTCCTGTAGGAGCCAACTTAAATGTAAAAGATAAACAAAAAATTAAAAAAGGTCAAATACTTGCCAAAATCCCTAGAATTATCGGAAAATCTGGTGATATCACTGGTGGTTTACCGAGAGTTACAGAGCTTTTTGAGGCGAGAAATCCTTTGAATCCAGCAAAAATTGCTGAAATTGATGGTGTTGTTTCTTTTGGAGGTATCAAAAGAGGAAATCGTGAAATCAGCATAATGCCTGAACATGGTGAACCAAGGAAATATCTTATACCGCTTTCTAGCCAAATACTTGTACAAGAGCAAGATTATGTTCGCTCCGGTACGCCACTTCACGATGGTGCCATAGCATTAAATGATATTTTGAAAATCAAAGGTGTTTTTGCTGTGCAGCAGTATTTAGTCAATGAGGTTCAGGAAGTTTATCGAAGACAGTCTGTGAAAATCAACGACAAACATATTGAAGTCATTGTCAAGCAAATGATGAGCAAATTAGTAATTGATGATCCTGGAGACACCTCTTTCTTAGAAGGAGATTCTGTCACCAAAACCGAATTTATCAAAGAAAATGATTACATATTTGATAAAAAAGTAGTCTTAGATGCTGGGGCTAGTGAAGTTTATAAAGCAGGACAAATTATTACCTTGAGACAATATCGTGAAGAGCGCTCTAATCTAATGCGTCAAGATAAAAAAGAGCTTGTCGTTAGAGATGCTATTCCGGCTACTGGAAGTCCTCTATTAGAAGGGATTACACGTACATCCTCGAATAGAGAAAGCTGGATTTCAGCAGCATCCTTCCAAGAAACGACCAAAGTCCTCTCTGCGGCATCAATTGCTGCGAAGTCAGATTATTTATTGGGACTAAAAGAAAACGTCATCGTTGGTCATCCAATCCCAGCGGGTACTGGTTTTAGGAAGTTTAATGATTTGATCGTAACGAAAAAAGTCTAATTCTTTCTTAAATTTTTTAGCCTAAATCAAAAATGCCCTTAAGAAATTAG
Source organism: Chitinophagales bacterium (assembly GCA_025455685.1). Lineage (GTDB taxonomy): Bacteria > Bacteroidota > Bacteroidia > Chitinophagales > JADJOU01 > JALOMB01. The sequence continues at coordinate 34,483 of JALOMB010000003.1, forward strand.
GGGCATTTTTTTTGTTTAGAAATCCACTTACTGCATCTACTGAACTTGCAGGATATATAGAAATATGGACATGTCAAAAGTAACTAAATTGGGTAAAGTATTTTTGGTTAAAATTTATATAATATTTGAAACAGAAGTTGTCAATCGATTATTCGATAAAACATGTTTACTTTGAGAAAAATCAAATGAAGCGAAAGGATGGATAAAAAATATCGTGAATCGTGTTGATTCAGTTATCAAGAATGAATTAACATGTAATTTAAACCTAAAATCCCTTTTTGAACCTACGGATACCAAAAACCCACAACTACTCAAGCAATTTTTACCCGCTTTAACCACATGGAACAAACTGCGCTCAGTCAAAAAGATACTTTCTACTACAATTTAAATCCATACACTATCTTAGGCCATGGGACAATAGTAGAATTAGAGAATAAATTAAAGTCAGCCATTAAATCTAACCCAAAAGTTAAAAATGACTTGGAATGCTTTTTCAATACATTATAACCAAATCCTAAATGAAGCCATGGCGTTACTTCTAATCTTTTTATGTTTATCGACGAAGCATATGTTCTCGGTATCATCATCAAACTAACACCAAAAGAAAAAGTAGATTTTCCACGCAAAATCGAATGCGGAGAATATAATAATGCTAGACTTGGCGTGTACATCATAGTGACATCTTCCATAGGACTAATGCCAAAAGTATCCGATAAATCTAAATATAGATTTCCAGAACCTATAGGAGCTATGCCCATACCAAGCCGAAAACCCAACTGAGATGAGTCTTTTAGGCTAAATTTCGACCCAAACCCAAAAGAATATATCAAACTGTGACCACCTAATTGGATATCGAGATTGTTCTCTATATCCTGACTGTGAAGCATCCCAATGAATATGAGACTAATTGCTAAGACAATTTTTTTCATATATTTGAATTCTAGTAAAGTTACGTAAAATACATTTCGATATTTTAACTTAGAGCAATAGCTTTATGACTAAACAAATTAGCAATGCCAGATTTTGTTAAAATATATAAGTCTTCATTTAAAAAAGATTATCTTTGTACTAAACTAAAGATATATGACTTTCTCTAAAGAGTTTTGGGAAGAGAAATGGTTAAGCAAATCTACAGGATGGGATATAGGCTATGCTTCGCCTGCTTTGACACATTTTATCGATAGGCTAGAATATAGACAGCTTAAAATTTTAATTCCTGGTTGTGGTAATGCTTATGAAGCTGAATACCTAAATCAAAATGGATTTACAGATATTACTTTGATAGACATAGCGCCTGAAGCTATTAAGCATTTAAACCATAAATTTCAAAACAATCCCAATATTAGAATCATTGAGATCGATTTCTTTGACCATGTCGAGAAATACGACCTTATCTTAGAGCAAACTTTTTTCTGTGCTTTATCGCCTGTGCTTAGATCTGATTATGTATTCAAAATGAAAGAATTGCTTCATAGCTCTGGCGAACTTGCAGGGTTGTTATTTAATCGTGACTTTGATGGTGGACCTCCTTTTGGGGGACATATAGATGCTTATCGAAATTTGTTTTCACAAAGTTTTGATATTTTGTCTATGGAACCCACTGATTTCTCTATTCCTGAGCGAAAAGGTTCAGAAGTATTTTTCCATTGTAAGTTAAAACCATAATTTCTATGAATGAAATACCGAATGTCGTATTCTCACAGCCATTAAAACAAGAGATTTTTAATATAGGCATACAAAAAGAATTTGCAAAAGATACCATAATCCAAGATATAAATCATAATGTACGAGGATTTCCTTTGATGTTATCAGGCTTGGTCAAAGTTTTTCGCATTGATGAGCATGGCAAGGAAATTCTGCTTTATTACCTTCAACCAGGAGAGAGTTGTGTGCTTTGTTTTATCACTTGTCTCAAAAAAGAAAAAAGTAGAATTAAAGCTATTGCTGAGCAAGACAGTAATTTGATTTTTATTCCTTCAGAATACATAGATACGCTTTTAAGAAAATATCCTGAGTTAATGTATTATTTCTTTCATCAATATCATTCTAGAATGGAAGAGTTTATAGATTTAGTTGAAAATTATGCGTTCAAGAATACTGAAGAAAGAATTCTGGATTTCATAATCAACAAATCCAAAAAATCTCATAGTCAAACCTTAGAGACTTCACATGAACAATTAGCTAAGGAGCTCGGTACTTCTAGAGTTGTCGTATCTCGTTTATTAAAAAAGCTAGAGGAAGAAAAAAGAATTTCACTAAGTAGAAATAAGATTATATTGAATTGATTATCACAAATCTATGCTCATACTAGCTGTTAAGGTTAGGTTGCGATTACCATATTGAGGTATTTCATTGAGAAATAGATAGTACTTAGGTTCGAATCGAAAAGTAATATGCTGATTAAATTTATAATCGACATTTGTAGACAAACCAACTGCTTCTAAACCATTTGCGCCTCTATTTACAAAGGAGTAATTTACTTGATAAGGGTCGCTATAATATTCTGCTCTTAGAGATAACTCAAATTGTTTATGAAGTAATTTATGATAAATAATCGTGGGAGAATACCAAAATCGATAAACACTATCCCAAGCTCTATCTTGCCCTAAGTCTAAGCCCAAAATTATTTGTCCTTTTTTTTCTGTACCTATTTGAGCAAAAAGGTTATGAAAATGTCTAAACCATTTTGGTTGATTAGGATTAGCGAAACCAAGAAAATTACTATAATTTATCTTGAAATTGTCGTTTGGTTTGTAGGTTATTTGCATCCCGAAATTTGGATATTGCATTCCGGGCAATTTATCAATCCTTTGCCAACCATTGAGATATAATAAGGCAATATATAATTTCTCTTGAGGTGAGGTATAGTTTAATCTCAATCCTGATTCATAATAAGGAGATAACTCAGAACATAAACTCCTTGTCAGCGTAGCATTCGAAGTGCCTATTACACTTTCAAAGCCTAAATGAGATTCGAAGATACCTAAATCGAGCCAAAGATTATGCTTTTTAGATAATTTTACGCCTATATTCGCTTGATAAATAAACTGTGCCCATTGCGGTTCAGAACCTAAATTATAAGTGACATAATTTCCCAACATCAAACCAAGATTAGCACGGAATTTTTCCTCTTGATATTTGCCTTGGACTAAAATCAAGTTAGGTCCAATTTCGTTATGTTTCGAATAATTCACTAAAAAATTTGGCTTTTCGTGATTTTCAGGTTGATTCATATCAAAGGAATAGTAAAACTCTCCGTGAGCTTCTAAAGTTAGTTTTCCCCCTAGGAATTGACCAAAAACTAAAAAAGGGAAACCTAGAAATAGCAACACAATGTTTTTCATTGTTTCTATTTTATATCCTCCATAAATAATGACCTTACGCCATTAGTTTGTTTAATTATTTTTGCTTCTCGAGCGCCTTTTTGACGTACAGATTTACACATACTAATTGCAAAATTCAAACTTCTAGTACGCCCAATATAATAAACATATTCATCATTTTCATAAAACACTTCGTAATTTTTCATATAAGGCAAAGCAGTGATATTGATTTCTTTAAGATGCTTGGAGCGGAAGACTTCTATTAAAAAAAACTCGTCTATTTCTCTATAAGGTGTGTTTTCGTTGTTGTCATCACCTTCAGCGTCTGTTTCATGGAAAACGCCTTGTTTAATTTTCATTTTGGGGTTATTGGCAATAGTTTTTCCTTCAAATCTCGTATCAATTTTTTTGTCAAACTTATTAATATTAGCCATTCTCGCCATAAAAATACTGTCCTTTTTTCTTGCACTATCCATCTTGGCTTTTTTAAGCATTGCCTTAATGGTAGCGAAGGTATCTTCGACATAAAATCGCCTCATATATTCATCTATAGAGTCTTTTACGCGTTGCTCTTCAGGTGTCAGGATAATTCTTTTTTTACGTTCCTTTGTAAAAGTTTGTGCTCTAGGGTCAATACATACAAGATCTTTAGTTTCATAGCCATCATCAAATTTCTTTAGAATTCTTCCTGATTTATCATCTCGTTTGACACTGTAGCTATTTGCTGGTGCATAAACGGCCAAATCATCATCATAAGCAATTTCGTAAGGCTGTGTCTTAGGACTCTGTCCAAAAAAATCTTTGAAATTTTCATGAGCCTCTGCGATAAGTATTTTATTGGATTTTTCTTGCTCGGCTACAATAGTTTTTCTCATGAATGATGAAAATTCTACAGCATCTACAGCATTATCCGTAAAATTATAATGCAATTCTTCTAATTTATTAAAAAAAGCATATCTCAGATCTGTTAAAGCAGTTTTCATATCTCCATATTGGAGATAATTTGGTTGAATATCCTTGATATGCCGCTCATCGACATTGTTTATAGGCAATACAGCGTAGTTCTTATGATCTATCAATGTCCAAACGGGAATAAATCCCATATCATGTAGGTTAATTTTCTTGCTTACTTTATCTTTTTTCAAAACGATTTCAATAATAGATGATTTGTTGAGTGACCTTTCGTTTTTTGATGCGTTGAGCTGTCCGATTTGCTCTATAAATATTTTTTTATTGCCTTCGTCCAAATCCAATAAGTCAGCTTTGGTGAAGGCTTCAGCACCTGTACCTACTAACACATCTACCCCTAGATTGAAGAGCTCAACGGCAATTTCTAGTCGTTCATTTTCTAGAACACTTTCCCAATCAATATAAGTGATGAGATAGTCACTCAACATAGTTTTGGCTTTTTGAATGTCTTTTTCAATTTGTTTAAGGTCATATGGATTAGCCATACTATTGGTAAGGCTTTTGGCGTGCTTGTGCGTCGTATAGGATAAGAAAGCCACTCTAATTCCCTTCTTTTCTAGGACTAAAGGATAGTTTATTCGTTTATCTATGGAATCAAAATAAAACCCAACTCTATGCCTATTGAGAATATCGAGTTTATCCGCTGATCTCTTCAGGATTTCTTTCTCAGGTTCGTGCTTGAGTGCACTACTGAGCATGAGTACATCGAAGCCACAATAGTCTAGCTCCCCCAAAAACTCGTCTGGAGCTCCATAGAAACTCTTGTATGCATATTTTTTGCCAGGAAATGTGGACGATGTAGAGCCTACTAATATGTCAGCATTGTGAAAAAGAGGCTTTAGCATTCTAAACCATTGTCTAAATCTCGAGTTTCCATCTTCAGATACCGCTTTTGCTTCGAGGTCTTGATGAAAAGTTAAATCGCCCGTTAAGAAAATTTTGATATAATCAAATACAGAGTCTTGGTGCAGTTTAATATCCAACTCATTAGAGGTATTACGCATATTGCGCTGTTCAAATTGAGCATAACCAATAAATATTATGACTTGTAGTATTGAAAATGTAACAATTTTTTTCATACTTTTTTACTGCTTCTTTTTATTATTCAAATAGGAATGTATTTCATTATTATAATGTATTTTTGCACCTGACATGACTACAGAAGCGGTATTGAGAACATAATCGGCCAATCCTTTTGCAGGCATTCCTTTAATATGTGTTAACGGACCTATAAATAAAAAGTTAAATATAGAAAAGAAAAACTTAAAAATAGATTCAAAAAAACGGAATTGCTCCCGCTTACCTAGCAAAATCCACGGCCGAAAAATCGCAAGAGTAGGAAAATCCAAGGCTTTGAGCTCTTGTTCTATTTGTCCTTTGACTTTGAGATAATAAAATAGAGAGTTTTCATTTGCGCCTTTGCTAGAAATATAAAAAAACTTTTTAATTTTATTGTGTTTAGCAATTTTAGCAATGTTAAGGCAGTAGTTGTACTCTATATGAAAAAATTTTGCTTTAGATTTTGCTTGATTCATTGTCGTGCCAAGACAGTAATAAAGCTCATCTGCACTTATCATAGCCCAGTATTTATGAATATTTTCAAAATTGATAACTTCAGAGACTATTTTAGGATTGTCACTAGCTACATATCTGCGCGATAAAACTAATATTTTGGAGTATGCTGGATTTTCTTCTAGTTTTCTTAAGATTTCTTTTCCTACCAAACCATTTGCACCGAATACTATCGCAGATTTCATGATAAATTTATGTGATTTGAAATTAAATGTTGGTAAAAATAAGACTTTTGACTTTATAAACGCTAATTGGTTATTCAGACTGTATTCACATTGTATGAAAATTAAGACAGTAGGATGAATTTATCGATCAATTTGATTTAAAATAGCTAAAATATAACCTACCTTAATTTTTGCTTCTATATATACGGGTATTCTTCTATGATCAGATGTAATGTATATTTTCATTGCATGATTGCTATCGAAGATCCGCCCTTTAACCAAATCTGGCTCTATAATAAAGCACGGATAGTCTATTCCTTCGATTAGAATCGTTTGCTGACCTCGATAGGTAAATCCTAGCATAAAGTTTTGATTGTCGATAAAGACAGGAAAGTTAATCGAATCTCCTATTTTCATTTGATCAAATGGCAAACTGCGACAATAATATATCGCTGTAACCATATCTTTTGTCATCGAATCTATAGGAAATTCTAGGATTTGTCTAGGATTTTTTTTATCCTCTATATCACATTTGACTTTGAGCGAATCCATATCAAAATACAAATCATTCTTGATCCAAAAACCGCCTTCATTGACCCTTCTTATAAAATAATGCGGTTTATAGTCTAATGAAAACACACTTCCATACTCATCTCTTACTTTGTAAAATACATCAAAATATGTTGCCGTCTTCCCGTAAATTTTAGCAGAATACACTGATTTTTTGGAACTATCTATGGTTTTTTGAAGTTTGAAATCTACTTTGCCTGCTTTGACATAGGCTTCAGAATATTTATAATACACAAAATAAGTCAAACTTTCACTTGAAGGCAAAGTGATTTGTGTCTTAGCACTAGAAATATAGCTACTAAAACACAAAAATAAAATCAACCGATATGCTGACATAGTTCGATCAAAACACCTTGTGTATCTTTGGGATGAAAGAAAATAACCCATTTATTATTGGCACCTTTTTTCGGTTCATCGCTCAAAGGCGTGAAGCCCTCAGATTTCAAACGTTCAATTTCTTTGTTTAAATCTGCTACTTCAAAAGCGACATGATGAATTCCTGCGCCTCTTTTGTCTAAATGCTTCTGAATCGGGCTTTCGGGATGAGTCGCACTAAGCAATTCAATTTTGCTAGAAGCAGTCTGAAAGAAAGCAACTTCTACAGATTGACTTGTTACGATTTCGGTCTTATCGACAGATTTATTGAGTATTTTAGTATATAAATCAATGGAAGCGGTTAAATCCGTTACGGCTATGCCGATATGGTCTAATTTCATCATAGTAAGTTAAGGGATAAATAGTTTATAAAGCGAAACTCTCACCACAAGCACAAGTTCTAGTAGCATTTGGATTGACGAAATGAAATCCTTTTCCGTTGAGACCGTCTGTGAATTCCAAACTAGAATTGCTGATATAGAGAAAACTCATAGGATCGGTGAGCATTTTGATACCTTGGTCTTCGAAAAGCATATCGTCAGATTTCTGCTCCTTATCGAAGTCAATATCGTATTTGAATCCACTACATCCACCGCTCAGGACGCTTACCCGTACAAAAAAATCTTCTGGATTATTTTTCTGACTTAGGATTTCTTGAATTTTATTTTTAGCTTGTGCAGAAATGACTATCATAATGAAAAATTTAATCACAAATATAATACAAAAGTTTGGTATGTAAGTATAAAAATCAAAATGTCAAAAAATATTTAGGATAATTCTAAATAAGAAAAAATCATTATCTTTGCATAAAATCTCACAATGAGCGACGCTATTGAATTATCAGAATATAAATACGGTTTCACCTCAGATATCGAACAAGAGTTCGCTGAGCGAGGACTAAACGAAGATACGGTAAGGTTTATTTCTCAGAAAAAAGGCGAGCCCGATTGGATGCTAGAATGGCGTCTGAAAAGCTTTCAAATATGGAAAAATATGCCTTTGCCTAATTGGGCAAAACTAAATATGGACCCAATTGATTTTAACGATATAATATACTATGCTGCCGCTAAGAAGAAACCCAAACTCAATTCCCTTGATGAAGTCGATCCTGAAATCAAACGAATGTGGGAAAAACTAGGTATAAGTCTGAATGAACAAAATAAACTTGCTAATGTAGCCATGGATTTCGTTATGGATTCAGATTCTGTCTTCACATCCTTCAAAGAAGAACTTCACAAACATGGCATTATTTTTTGTTCGATATCAGAAGCAATTCGGGATTATCCGGATTTAGTTAGAGACAACTTAGGTAAAGTAGTTTTACCAAGAGATAATTTTTATGCCGCATTAAATTCCGCTGTCTTTAGTGATGGATCATTTGTCTATATTCCAAAAGGCGTCAAATGTCCTATGGAGCTTTCTACTTATTTCAGAATTAATGCAGAAAACACAGGCCAATTCGAAAGAACTTTGATCATAGCCGAAGAAGGAAGCTACGTAAGCTATCTCGAAGGCTGTACTGCTCCTCAAAGAGACGAAAATCAGCTCCATGCTGCAGTAGTAGAACTAATTGCTCATGATTATGCAGAAATCAAATATTCCACAATTCAAAATTGGTATCCCGGAGATAAAGATGGAAAAGGAGGTATTTATAATTTCGTGACCAAAAGAGGCTTATGCGAAGGCTATAAGTCTAAAATATCTTGGACTCAAGTAGAAACAGGCTCAGCGATTACCTGGAAATATCCCTCATGTGTACTCAAGGGAGACGAATCTTATGGAGAATTCTATTCTGTAGCTGTGACTAATAATCATCAACAAGCAGATACAGGCACCAAAATGATCCATGTAGGCAAGAACACCAAAAGCCGTATCGTCAGCAAAGGTATCTCAGCTGGCTATAGTCATAATTCCTATCGTGGTTTAGTCAAAATGCTAGCAAACGCTGAAAATGCGTATAATTTTAGTCAGTGCGATAGTATGCTCATCGGTAAGACTTGTGGTGCCCATACATTTCCTTATATCGAAGTAAAAAATAAAACTGGAAAAGTAGAACACGAAGCTTCAACCTCAAAAATTGGAGAAGACCAGCTTTTTTACTGCAATCAACGCGGTATTGGGGATGAAGAAGCAGTCTATCTCATCGTCAATGGATTTTGTAAAGAAGTCTTCAAAGAATTACCTATGGAATTTGCTGTAGAAGCACAGAAATTACTAGAAATCACGCTTGAAAATAGCGTAGGCTAAGTTTTACCTTATTATTCACGGTAAATTTATCAAATTTTACCTAAAATCAAAATTTATGTTATCTATTCAAAATCTTCATACTAAAATCGGCGACAAAGAAATTTTAAAAGGCCTCAATCTGCAAATAAATAAAGGTGAAGTCCATGCCATCATGGGACCAAACGGCACTGGAAAAAGCACTTTGGCCTATACCCTCGCAGGAAAAGACCAATACGAGAATACTGCAGGAGATATTTTATTCGAAAATCAATCCATTCTAGAGCTAGATCCTACAGAAAGAGCACATTTAGGTTTATTTCTCTGCTATCAATATCCCGTAGAAATCCCCGGCGTCTCGACGATAAATTTCATGAAAACGGCAATAAACGAGATGCGAAAAGCCAAAGGCCAAGAAAAAATGGAAGCTAAAGAATTTCTCGAACTCATTCGTACCAAAGCAGAAATCGTGGAACTCAATAAAGAATTTCTCACTAGAGCCATAAATGATGGCTTTTCGGGTGGAGAAAAGAAGCGAAATGAGATTTTTCAACTCGCTATGCTAGAGCCAAAATTGGCTGTTTTAGACGAGACAGATTCCGGTCTCGATATCGATGCACTGCGTATCGTAGCTAATGGCGTAAATCAACTTAGAAATTCAGAAAACGCCTTTTTGGTTATTACACACTATCAGAGACTACTCGATTATATTATACCTGATTTTGTCCATATTATGTATGATGGTAGAATTATCAAAACAGGAGATAAAAATTTAGCCTTAGAGCTAGAAGAAAAAGGATATAACTGGGTCAAAGAACTCGCTTAACTATGCCCTAGCTTCAAAGCTAGTCGATGTGACACTTATCTCAGGACTAATTTGAGGGGTATGTTTACGAACGATTACCGTTATTTCATACTGTGTGAACTCTGCTTTGAGGCGTACTAGGATTTTATAGGTTAAATGTTCTATTAAATGGCAATGTGTTTTTGAGATTTCTTCGATCATTTGCGCCACAAGTCCATAGTCTATGGTGTTTTGTAGCTCATCAGAAGTCATCGCCAAATCAAAATTTCCTTTGAATGAAATATCTATAGTAAAACGCTGAGGTTTAGTTTTTTCAAAATCATAGACACCGTGACACGCAGAAATCTCAATCGTATTGAGGTTTAGAACAGTTGATTTTATTTCCAACATAGCTAAAAAAGTTTTTCCACAAAGAATATATGTACAAAGCTATACAAAATCGACAAATTGAGTTAAGATAATTTAGTATCCACAAATTATCACCCATAAAAATTAAAATTATAGAAAAATAGCTATAGCCAAAAAGAAGAAATCTTATTAAATTTGTTTTTTGAATCCCGCAGCAAATATATAATTATAATGGAAACTCAGTTAAGAAAGCATACTTTAAGCACTCCAAGCATACCTTTTCAGGATTTAGGAAAATTACCTCCGCACAATATTGAAGCTGAGCGTGCTATTTTGGGTGCTATCCTTATAGATGCCAATGCTATGGATTTAGTAATCGAAATTCTTAAAAAAGAAAGTTTTTATCATCCGCCTCATCAAGAAATTTATGAAGCGTGTATTGAATTAGCAAATACTGTAGATATCAAAGCCAAAACCGTTCAGCGCATTGACTACCAAACCTTATCAAACCAACTTGAACGAAAAGGAAAACTCGATGCCATAGGAGGAATAAGCTACCTAGTCCAACTTACTGCAGACATTGTTTCATCTGCGAATGTAGAATATTATGCTAGAATTGTAGCACAAAAATACTTGCAACGATGTTTGATAGATTTAGGAAATAAAATTACTAATGATGCGTATAATCCCACAAAAGACGTATTCGAACTCCTTGACGAGACCGAACACAATTTATTTCAACTATCGGATAATTATACCTCTAGTGATCCGGTACTCGTATCTGATGCATTGACAGAAACTATGGAAGAGTTACAGCGAAAAATCGCTCAGTTCAAAGAAGGCGGCTTAGTAGGTGTAGAAACAGGATTCAAAGAACTAAATGATATTACCGGTGGATGGCAAAAGTCTGATCTCATTATTGTAGCAGGAAGACCAGGAATGGGTAAAACAGCCATTACGCTTGCTTTTGCTAGAAATGCTGCTGTAGTAGGCAAAAAAAAGGTCGCTTTCTTTTCTTTGGAAATGTCTAGAAATCAAGTACTTAATCGATTGATGAGTTTCGAAGCCGAAATAGATCAAGAGAAAATTATCAAAGGCAACCTAAATCCTGATGAACTCTCTAAAATAACTCAAAGCCTCAATCAAATTAGTAATGCTTCTATTTTTATAGATGATACGTCGGGATTATCTATTTTGGATTTTCGAAAAAAAGCCCGAAAACTTAAGCGAGAACATGATATTGACCTCATTATGATAGATTATCTACAAATCATGACCGGCAAAACTTCTTCTGAGCAAAAAGGTGGTGGCTTCGTAAGAGAGCAAGAAATAGCCTATATCTCCAAATCCTTGAAACAAGTTGCCAAAGAACTTCAAGTGCCTGTAATTGCGCTTGCTCAGGTGAGTCGTTCAGTCGAAAAAGATAATAATTCTTCGTTTAAAAAAGGAAAAGACGAAGAACCTTCCTATCCTGCTCCTAAACTTTCTGACCTTCGAGAATCTGGAGCTATTGAGCAAGATGCTGACTTGGTGCTTTTTATTAATCGTAAATCTTATTATACCAAAGATCCTAATGATAATACAGGTAAACTCATTGTGGCTAAACACAGAAATGGAAGACTTGGAGATGTTAATATGCGCTATAAAGAGAAGTTTACTAAGTTTGAAGATGATTCTATGCCAAGTACGAATTTCGTGCAAACAGAATATCAGACTTTCCCTAGTCGGATAAATTCTGAAACTTCTACCATAGATAACTCCTTCCTCGATCAAGACGACGACTTTGAATAGTTTGAGCCTTTTATGTCTTGAAATTTTCTTACTAGGAATCTAAAGAGCAATTTTAGCTTTTTTCAACAAATATTATCCTTTGTATTTGAGAAATAACTGATTTCCTTCGTCAATATACACAATTTCGAAAAGTTCTGGCATTCTTTTAAACAAAGCTCTAAAAGTTCCACTGCTATAAGTTCTACAGTCGAAACTCGGGTCTAGCTTTCTCAAGGAAGTAGCCATATCATTCATTTTGGCCATATTGTTTTCTCCTACTACCAAACCGTATGCCTTTAAGATAAGTATGATATCCAATGGTTTTTGAGTGATTTTATTAATCGGTAAGTCTTTTAATTTAAGCTTAGGCTCTTTATTTACATCGATTTGAGGTAGTTTTGCTACTTCTTTGAGAGATTTTTCATTCGATAAATTTTCATTCATCACAAATACGTCACAAGCATTGATAAAAATTTCTGAGGTTTTTTTGGATTCCCCAATACCCATTACAAATAATCCTTCCTCTCTAATTCGCTGAGCTAAGCCTGTATAGTCAGAATCACTTGAAGCTATGCAAAATCCAGTAACAGTTTTGTTGTGAAGAATATCCATAGCATCTATAATTAGGGCAGTATCCGTAGAGTTTTTGTTTTTCCCAATCGTAAATTTTTGAATAGGCACAAAGGATAATTGATGAATTTTTTGAATCCAATTTTTTAAATGATCGCTAGTCCAATCACCATAAATTCTTCTGATAGTAACATGTCCATAAATTCCTGCTTCAGCTAAAATATTATGAGCTAGCTTAGCATTGGCATTGTCAGCATCAATTAATAAGGCAATTTTTTTGATTTTCATATTTTTTTGATTTTTTAAGGTGAATAAATATTATCTGTAACAAATGTAGTAAGATTTACTATAAAAATTCAAAAAGAGTCAATTTTTTTCCTAAATATAAAAAAACAAAAAATTCAAAATTTAACAATTTTTATTCTAGCAATATAAAATTTTACTTATCTTTGTATCGTTAAATTAACAATATATTATTTTAAACTTAAAATTTTAACTACTATGGAAACTAAAAAAAGAATTATGGTCGTCGAAGACGATATGAATATTGGAAGCATCGTCTTGGATAGTTTAGAGATTCATGATTTCGAAGTTACGCTTTTCAGAAACGGAGATGACGCATGGCATAAATTTGATAAAAAGAAATTTGACCTAGTAATCTTAGATATCATGATGCCTAAAAAAGACGGAATTACTTTAGCGCGTGAAATCAAAAAAATCGCCCCTGAAATGCCAATCATTTTCACTAGCGCTAAATCACAAAAAGATGATAAAATCTTAGGCTTCAAAGTAGGTGCCGATGATTATTTGACCAAACCATTCGAAGTAGATGAGCTTATCGCTCGTATCAACGTGGTGCTCAGAAGAAATAATAAATCTTTTTCGAATGTCACCAAAGAATATGCTATTGGTAAATACAAATTTAACATCAATTCTAGAGTCTTATCTATTGGTGAAACACAAATCAAACTCACGACCAAAGAAACAGGCTTACTCGAACAACTTTGTATTCAAAACGGAAATGTTCTTACTCGTGATATTGCATTAAAGGCAGTATGGGGAACTGAAAACTACTTTACAGGACGCTCTATGGATGTCTATATCACCAAAATTCGTAAATATCTAGCTTTAGACCCAAATATTGAAATCCAAAATGTACATGGTGAAGGTTATAGACTTATCGTGACCGAACCAAACGCATGATTTAATTTTTTTATATAAATAAAGAGGAAGGTCTAAGAACCTTCCTTTTTTTATTGAGTCATTAGATTTTATATATCTTTGCACGATGAAATCAAAACCTAGAGTAGTAGTAGGAATGTCTGGCGGTGTGGACTCCTCCCTTGCTGCGTCTATTCTCGTAGAGCAAGGCTATGAAGTCATTGGACTCTTCATGCGAAATTGGAATGATGACAGCGTTATTCTCGAAAATGAATGCCCTTGGATCGACGATGCTAACGACGCTATGGCCATCGCAGCTCAACTAGGAATCGCTTTTCAAGTAGTGGATCTATCAGCACAATATAAAACCCGAATCGTGGACTATATGCTCAGAGAATATGAAGCCGGTAGAACTCCAAATCCCGATATTCTCTGCAATAGAGAGATTAAGTTTGACCTATTTCTTCAGCTTGCCCTAGAAATGAAAGCTGATTTCATCGCTACAGGCCACTATGTCCGAAAAGAAATTACGAAGGTAAATGGTCAAGAAATCTATCATTTGCTCGTAGGCATCGATCAAAACAAAGACCAAAGCTACTTCCTCTGTCAGCTCGATCAAGCGCAGCTCTCTAAGGCTTTGTTTCCAATTGGACAACTCACTAAATCTCAAGTTAGAGCAGAAGCAGCAGCTAGAAATTTACTAACCGCAGGCAAAAAAGATTCACAAGGCTTATGTTTCATCGGTAAAGTCAAACTACCTGTTTTTCTTCAGCAACAATTAAATCCAAAAGAAGGAAAAGTAATTTTGGTTAATTCCGAGGATGCTATTTATGATTTACCAAAAGAAACTTTATCAGAAATATCGCAACCATACGACTATAATCTGGCTAAAGGAAAAATTATCGGCACTCATAATGGGGCTCACTTTTATACTATAGGACAGCGAAAAGGTCTTGGAATAGGCGGATTTCAAGAGCCTTTGTTTATTCTAGAAAAAAATACCGAAAAAAATTTAATTTTCGTAGGAAGCTCAGAACTACATCGAGGCTTATATCGACATGGACTTAAAATAATGCCTCAAGACATACATTGGGTAAACGAATCTAAAAAACTTAATATAGGACAAGGTCGAGACTATCTAGTGCGGATTAGATATCGTCAAGAGCTCGTACCGGCAAACTTATCAATGCGTGAAGAAGGTTTATACATGATTTTCGAAAGTCCTATGAAAGCTATAGCACAAGGACAATTTGCAGTGTGGTATGAGGGCGAGGAGCTTATCGGTTCCGGGGTAATTAGCTAAAACATTAAGTTTAATTGGCGTATTTTTTCCTAAGTTTGAAGTATCATCCGAGAAAGGATCAAAGCAATTGACTGAGAAAAAACAAAACAGAAGTTATCAAAATTCCTATGCCTAATGGTTTAAACAATAAGTCATAGTTACTATCTTCTTGAATCTTGATAAACCTAAGAATCACATAAATCAAACAAAAGAATCCTATATAATACAAAAATGAAGTTGTCGTAGTTATGGTCTGAAACGCCGGATAAATACCCCACAAGAGAATAGCTAAAATTAATAGTAATACAAATAATAAGCGTGAATTTTCCAAGCCTATTATATGAACCAAAGTTTTTTTGCCAACTTGAGCATCGTTTTTATGATCTCTGAGATTATTGAGTAACAGAATACTACACGCCAAAAACCCAAAAGAAACAGCCAAAAGAAAATCACATAGATTGACAAAACGAGTATAGAGATATATTTGACCAAGAATACCTACCAATCCAAAAAATATAAAGACAAAAAGTTCCCCTTGTGCTCGATAACCATAAGCTTTTTTTCCTTTGGTATAATGGACTGCTGCCCATATCGATGCTAGTCCTAATGCAATCAAACCTAGCTTTTGATGAATAAAAATGGGCGCTAAGGTTAGCATGACAAGACCAAAGACTAATGAAAATACGATAGACCATTGAAGCCATTGTTTCATCGTCTCTGCTGACACTGCGCCTGATTGTAAGGTTCTTTCAGGACCTATCCTTTCGGAATTATCGGCACCTTTTTCGAAGTCGTATAAATCATTGGCCAAATTAGAAACAATTTGTAAGGAAATAGTGGTTAAGAGAATAAACATAAACAATAATAATCGAAAAGACCCTAAATATAAAGAGACAGATGCAGTCACGATACATAGCGATAGGCTCAATAAGAGCGTCCTAAGCCGAATCGCTTGAATAAAAGCTTTAATAATGAATGATTTTTGCATAGACAAAAATAATCAAATTTTATCAAGTGAACGTTCCATACGAATATGAGTTATCCCTAAATGTTCAAATTCATCACCTATAACTTTGAAATTTGCTGCTTCATATAGCGATTTAGCTTCTATACGGGCAAAAAGGAATATTTGATAATCCTTATACGCTTTTTCAATTATGTCAAGGACTCCGAGAAGTAGAAAAGTAGCGATTTTCTTACGCCTAAAAGCAGGAATTGTCCATAGTTGACGAATTTGTATCGTTTCTTGCTCCATATCAAGGCTTAAGGATAGGCCTGAAACTATTTTTTCATCTTGAATCCAACCAAAATGTCTGCTTTTGCAATCTAATAATAAATCTTCGTTAGAAAATCTTCGATGTAAAGGTAATCTTAAAATGAGTTCTCGATGTCTAAGAGCTTTCCAATATTGTGAAGCGTTAAACGAAAATTCTTGAATCATTTTTTTTCATTATATTTGCAAAAATACTAAATAATTTTTTTATGATCTTGATGCTTCATTCTTTAACTGCATATTTATTTCTATTGGTCGGTGTAGTCAATATAATTAGTGCGATTTTTCATTTAACTATAAAAAAATATGATTGGACCAAAATCGACACCTTGCTCTATCGATTGTTTTTTGTGTTGTCTCATATCATGCTTTTGCTTGGACTAGTGCAGTGGATGACAGGTGGACACCTATCCAATCTTATTAACAATACTAAAATGGTCATGAAAGAACCTATGATGAGATTATTGTCACTAGAGCATCCTTTAATTAACATCATTGGTGTCATCATCATAAGTATAGGATATTTCAAAATCAAAGGAATTTCTAATCCTCATACTAAGAAAAAAAATATTTTAATCTATTATGGGATTGCATTGGTATTGTTTATAAGTAGAATTCCTTGGAATCAATGGATTTAAGAAAAGAAAAAAATGAGTCACCAATTTGGTAGATTACTTCAATTAACGACCTATGGTGAGTCACATGGAGCTAGAATTGGCGGTATTCTAACCGGAATGCCTCCTGGTATAAATCTAGATACAAATCTCATTCAGGAGAAAGTTAATCGTAGAAAAGCTAGCCAAAATTTGTTTTCTACCCCTAGAAATGAAAGCGATATCGTCGTTTATCATTCAGGCATTTACCAAGGTAAAACTACAGGCATGCCTATAGCCTTTTCTGTAGAAAATAAAACTAAAAAATCCGAAGATTATGACAACCTAAAAGACATTTATCGTCCGAGTCATGCGGATTTTACCTATCATCAGAAATACAAAAATTATGACTATAGAGGCTCCGGAAGAGCTTCGGCTCGAGAAACCCTAAATTGGGTCATAGGTGGGGCAATTGCCGCTCATTTAATTCCTAAAATTCAGATTTTCCCTTATGTTAGCCAAATTGGTCATTTTTCACTGCTCGAAAATGAATTAGAAGATATCACCAATGCTTTTGATTATCCACTTCATTTTCCTAATCTGCGAAAAGGGGAAGAAGTGATGACATACTTATCCGAAATTCAAGCGCAAAAAGACACTTTGGGTGGGGCGATATCATGCATAATAAATAATTTGCCGGTGGGTTTAGGCGAACCTGTATTTTATAAACTTCAATCAGCTTTAGCTGCTGCCATGATGGGCATCAATACAGCCAAAGGGTTTCTCCTAGAAAATGCCATACAAACAAGTCAATCTAGGGGCTCTCAAGTCAACGATGAATTTGACGAAGACTTCAAAACTAAAACCAATCATAGTGCTGGAATTTTAGGAGGAATTAGCAATGGTATGCCTATAGGCTTTACAGTGTATTTTAAGCCTATTTCTTCGATTGGTAAGCCTCAAAATACAGTAACGCATGAGGGTTTATCTACTCAAATCGAGATTGGTGGTAGGCATGATGTCTGTGCTGTGCCTAGAGCAGTGGCTGTAGTCCAAGGACTCACAGAGCTAGTCCTTGCAGATTTGTGGCTGCTAGATAGATTGCACAATACCAAAATATATTAAACAAAAAAGCCTATCCGAAGATAGGCTTAAATATGGTGTATTAGTGATTTAGACTAGAATACATATCCTACTCTGAGGTTTCCACCAAATCCCCATTGACCATCATAATTAGAATCAAAAGGAATACTTCTGAAGAATTTAGGAGACAAACCAATTCTAAACTTTTCATTGATTTTGAAATCATAACCCACTTTTAGACCTGCGATGAAATCTGTACGTGTAGAAGTTACATTATTAACTTCAGTAGAGCCAAAATCAAAAGATAAATCAGTACCTACATAGAAACCATCAAAAGTTTCTTTGAAATAATACTTAACTCCTGGTTGAATTCCTATATTTCTATATGAATTTTTTCCAAAAGTAATTTCTGCATCTAGTCCTAAAGCGATGTTTTTGTTGATTCCATAATCAAATCCTACAAACCCTCCAAAAACTTGAAAGTCTTGTCCTCCTGAGCTAGGTGCTAAAAAGTTTCTACCTGCAGACCCGATAGAGATCATTTTTTTGTTTGTAGTTGAAGTTGCTTCTGCTTGGGAAAAACCAGAAAATGTAATAAAGCAAAATGCTAAAAAAAGAAATAGTTTATTCATAATTAAAAAATTTTATAGTGATTAAAAAGTTTTGGCAAAAGTAATCTTATTTCTATCTCGCTGTTGTTAAATTGTTAAAAATTAAGTTAATAAAAAGTTAAGATAGTATCAATCTTCAGATTTTATTTTTCCATCCTTGATTTCTATTATTCTATGGCTTAGTTTTGCTAATTCTTGGTTATGCGTTACGATGAGAAATGTCTGCTGAAACTCCCTATTGAGCTGCTGAAACAACTCATGAATCATAGTATAATTGGCAGAGTCTAAGTTTCCTGTAGGCTCATCGAGCAAAACAATTTCTGGTTCATTGACCAAAGCACGACAAATCGCTACACGCTGCTGCTCACCACCACTCATTTCATTAGGTTTATGGTTGGCACGATGCGTTATACCCATAAATTGAATTAACTCATTTACTCTTGGCATATAGGCTTCTTTGTTTTTTTTAGCAATTAACGCAGGTAAGGCAATGTTTTCGAGTGCCGATAACTCAGGAATGAGCTGATGGTGCTGGAAGACAAACCCAAATTTGAGGTTTCTAATATGCGCGAGTTCTTTTGAATCTAAGCGCACGAGATTTTTGTCCTGTAACCATATTTCTCCAGAATCCACAGGCATCAGCGTACCTAAGGCATGCAGCAAAGTAGATTTTCCTGCTCCTGATGACCCTACGATACTGGTAATTTTATGCTTTTCGACAGCTATATAATCTATGTCTAGCGCCACAAAATCTCCATAGGATTTCTTGAGCTTTTTCCCAATTAAACAAGCATCGTTTGATTGACTCGAACTCATTTGTTTTTTGGACAAAAGTAAACTATTTTTTTTGTAAATAACCAAAATGATTTAGAAAAAAATTTATATTTTTACCTCATAAATATAAAAATTCAACTCTAAAACTAAATCCTAGCTATGAATTTACATGAACACCAAGCAAAAGAATTACTCAAAAAATATGGCGCCGCTATTCAAGAAGGTATCGCTGTAGAATCAGTAGATGAAGCTGTAAAAGCCGCAGAGCAACTCACACAAAGCACCGGCACACAGTGGTATGTCGTCAAAGCTCAAGTCCATGCGGGCGGAAGAGGTAAGGCAGGTGGTGTCAAACTTGCTAAAAATATTGAAGAACTCAAAGAAAAAGCAGGTCAAATCTTAGGTATGACCCTTATCTCTCCTCAGACAGGACCTCAAGGAAAAAAAGTAAATCGTATTCTGATTGCCCAAGATGTATATTATGGAGATCAATCAGCTATCAAAGAATTCTATATTTCTATCCTACTCGACAGAGCCACTAAGAAGAATGTAATCATTTACTCTACGGAAGGAGGAATGGAAATCGAAGAAGTTGCAGAGACTCATCCTGAAAAGGTTCATAAAGAATATATCGATCCTTTGCTCGGATTGCAAGCCTTCCAAGCGAGACAAATCGCCTTCAATCTCGGACTTAGTGGTCAAGCCTATAAAGAAATGGTGAATTTCGTAGATAAAATCTACAATGCCTATATCGGAGCTGATGCATCCTTAGTAGAAATCAATCCATGTCTGAAAACATCTGACGATAAAATCATAGCTGTGGACGGTAAAATTTCTATAGATGATAATGCCTTGTATCGTCAAGTGGAGTTAGCAGAGCAAGAAGACAAAAGAGAGCTCGAAGCCATGGAAGTAGAAGCGATGAGTTATGATCTGAATTACGTAAAACTCGATGGCAACGTTGGCTGTATGGTCAATGGTGCTGGTTTGGCTATGGCTACAATGGACATTATCAAACTTAGTGGTGGTGAACCTGCTAACTTTCTCGATGTAGGCGGTACGGCTAATGCTGAAAGAGTCGAAAAAGCATTTCGCATTATCCTAAAAGATCCTAATGTCAAAGCAATACTCATCAATATTTTTGGTGGAATTGTACGATGTGATAGAGTAGCACAAGGGGTAGTCGATGCCTATAAATCTATTGGCAATATTCCTGTGCCTATTATCGTAAGACTTCAAGGCACTAATGCTGAAGAAGGCAAAAAGCTTATCGACGAAAGCGGCCTAAAAGTACAGTCTGCTATCTTACTCAAAGAAGCCGCAGAAGCCGTAAAAGCAGTCATGGCTTAGTCGAATTTGTGTGAAAATATAGACAATTTTAGGGCTATGCCGAAAGGTTAGCCCTTTTTTATTTTTTTTGTTGTTTACTTTTACGCCTTAAAAAAGGCAAATTATCGGTACGATTCAAACTTTATCAAGGTGGATTCTAAAATATCTTATTTTAGTATTGTTGGCTGTATTGTTAGTCAAAGCTATTATTTATATTTTCCTTCGGTATCATGAAGCATGGATTACCGCTGAGCTCAATCGTCAAATCCACCAAAATATATCACCTGACTTACATGTCGAGCAAGTATCTGTCCCTATCTGGGGTGTCTTGACGGGAACAGAATTCGAAATATCCAAGATTACTTGGCGGGACAGTCTATATCACAAGCACAAACAGAGTTTATTAGAAATTCCGAAAACCGCACTCGGTATTCGATTGATACCCTTACTGCAAAAGAAAATTATTTTGACCAAAATTCATTTAGAACAAGCTCATTTTCAGCTTTTCACAGATGAAAAAGGTTATTCCAATGGCTATTTACTTGAATTTTCAAAAAAAAACCAAACAAATTCTAACAAAAATACCGAGGAAAAAAATTTCGAATTATCTATTCGAGAAATAAATATCTCCAATACCTCAATTCAAATCAAAGATAAAAAAAACGCTCAGGATTTTGATTTTTTAATTCAAGAAATGCGCTTTTACCCAAATTTCCAAAACGGAGCAATCAATGGAAATCTCGCGCTAGATTTATACTGCAAATCTCTGGGATTCAACACGTCACAAGGTAGATTTCTTCAAAATGCACAAATTCATTTCAAAGAAAAAATCGAATTCGATACTTCTCACATGCTACACATGCCATCGACTGCCATTCGCATCAACGATGAAATCTTTCGAACCAGCCTCATGATAGGACTAGGAGCCCTCGACACCTTAAATATTCAAATCCAAAAACCCGATGCGCTTTACGCCAAAGTTATACCATTGCTCACCGATACCATACAGAAATCAATGAAAATGGCAGAAATCAAAGGTGAAATTAAAGCGCAAGCATCGATTACGGGACGGTTGAGTCATAAAAATCCACGCATTTTAGTTAATTTCGACCTTAAGGAAAATAAAGCTATTACCCCTTATGTAGATTTAGACAAACTCTCGACCCAAGGGTATTTCCTCAATCAAATCGATATATATCAACCACCTGAAGATAAAAATTCCGCGTTAGTTTTAGATTCAGTTCGTGGTCTGAGTCACGAGGTGAATTTCAAAACCAATCGATTGACCGTCGAAAATTTAGAAAAACCTATCATTCGCTCCAATCTAGAATTCTACGGCAAAGTCACCGCCCTAAAGAAACTCGTCAAAGATTATCCCATTCGATTGATTTCAGGCGACTTCAAACTTTTTGGATTACTCGAATCTGCCCCAAACCTAAATATCAAAGATTTATTGAATATTCGCGGTGGCTTCGAATTTAGCAATGTACAGCTCGCTCTTCCTAAATATGGTTATCTGATTCATCACTTAAATTGTCGGGCTTTATACTTTGACAAGAAATTTAATATCGATAAGTTGTCTCTTGATTTAACGCCAATCAAGAGTCCGAAGGATGTTTTGACCTTAATCTCAAAAAAGACTGATTTAACTATAGGAGATAAATTAAAAGTCCTGAGCGATATGGCGCTTCAAGCCGATGCAGGAATCTTAAACGCATTTCTCGCCAAAAAAGGCGTAAGCGCTAATAGCGGAAAAATTTCTTTTGACGGGGTGTTTGATGATTATATCGATTTCGACTGGAGAAATCCCCCTAAAGTCAAAGGAAAACTAAAATTAAATCATATTGATTTGACTGTCTTAGATTTACCTATGCGCTTCGCAGATATTACAGGTGATTTCGATTTACATCGAAATCAAGCCTATACGGATCTCCTAGAGGCAAAACTCACGGACTCTGATCCCTCTAGTCCGCATACTCCTTTTGATCTTGCCTTTCGACGTGCGACATTTACTTTGTCCGAAGCTTTGTCTATAGATGGCGATTTTGAAATTTCAGGTCAAGCCGTGAGTCTAAGTCGATTTCTCCCAAAAGAAAAAATTAAACTTCATCGAGGCAATCTCAATATTCAAGGTAATTATCACGGAAAAGTCGGTGATTTGATGCAAAACATCCAAAACACCAGAGCCGACGTACATTTTCACCAAATCGATTTAATTCTGCCAGATTTAGATTTTCATATCATCAATACAAGTGGAAAAATTAATTTAGATCGAGGAAAAATCAACTTAGAAAACTTCAAAACCTATTTCGGACCCAATGTCTTCCAAGTCGATATCAATTCTCCCAATATGCTTAGCTATTTGCTCGAAGACAAGCCTGAGCTCGATGCCGATATCCATATTCAATCAGCATATCTTTATTTGCCTACTCGTGCCGAAAAGCTCAATAATTTTGATTTTAGCACTAAGGATAAATCCGATAAAATACGTGTCAAAAACAAACCTTCTAGCTTGCTCAAGGCGCTTCGGGATTATCCCAAAATGAATTTCAACCTAAAAATCGATATCGACAGAATTCAGACGGAAGTCCTAGATTTTAGAAATTTTGAGTTAGATGCGACCAAACAAGGCAAAATACTTAACTTAAATCAAGCTAAAATGAATATAGGACAAGGCAAACTTCATCTATTTGGCAATTTGAAAGCAGAAAATCAAGGCTATCCCTTAAGCCTTCATACGCATTTCCAGAGAGCGGACTTGCAGAAAATGCAGCAGTTTATCCAAAAATACGGTGCGCTTAACTTGCCTATTTCTGTATTTGGGGAAATGAATCTCACTTCGCAACTCTCCGCAATCCTTTTAGAAGATTACCAACCTAAAAAGCATAGTATTCAGGGGGCTTATCAAATTGACTTGACTTCGCTACAAGTGCAGCATCTCGATCAAGTGGTCAATAAAAAACCGAAAGCCTTGTTTCGCAGTGCATTAGGCTGTATCTGTATCTCACCTTTTTCTGTGAAAAGCACCTTACAAAACGATACGATTTACCTCCCTGAGACATTCATCGTAACGCAGCACGGACCTGCATTTCTCTCAGGAAAATCTACTATCGATGGGTTTTCTGAATTTGATTTGAGTATTCCTAGATATAATCTATCAAATCTCATTTTCGGCACTAAGATTTCCAAACCTAATAAAATCGATGCGAAAAAGTATTTTGAGGTGAAAATCAAAAGTCTCAAAGCTCAGAAATCAAATCCTTCAAGTGCTCAGGATTGATTTTTTTTTCTGGCAAAAAGTATTTTATTTATTATCTTTGTGTATGATTTTTAAAGTTTTTGGATTTTACTTCACCCGACCTAACGGCAATGCTGAGCGTTGTATGCCATTTTAACTGAACTGTACTAACAATCAATAAAACAGATAAATAACAAGTCAAAATATGAAGAAAATTATTATTTCAACTATAGTATCAACAGTGATACTTTTTTGTGGAGTGGCTTAACTCAGATGTTTCCGTGGGGTGTGCCAACAGCACAAGTAATTAGTTCACAGACTATAAAAAAGACAGAAAGTTTTCAGGCACCAAACCTGATAGAACTTCCTGCAAATAGTTTGACAACAGACAAATTTGACCAGCAAATGGTTGATAAAATAAGTACACTAACAACAGACAAAACTTTTTCTTGGATAATTACCAAACCAACTTCCTATTATAACGTCGGACAATATTTTATACGAGAAATTTTCACTCAATTAGTTGTTGCATTTTTGTTAACCCTACTTTTATTTTTTACAACAAAACACAATTTTAAAACAAGGCTTATCATAACATTACTTGTTGGAACAATGGCGGTTACAGCAATATTTGGTCAGATGCTAAATTGGTGGGGTATTCCTGCAATTTATGCTTTGGGTGCAGGTTTCAACTTAATAATTGGTTGGTTTTTGATTAGTTTTGTATCTTCAAAATGGATAATTAAAAGTGAATAATATGACTCCTCTTTTTAAAAAATTAAACTTTAAAGAACAAACTAGTATTCTTGCTGTCAACAATCCTAAATCATTTGAGTTAGAACTTGAAGCGATGTCAAAAACTGCAACAATTGAAAGAGATATAGCAAAAATAAAAGAAATAGAATTTGCAATCTGTTTTATAACAACCCAAAATGAAATAGACAATTTTGTGTCGGACATTTATCCAAAATTAAAGGGAGATACTATAATTTGGTTATGTTATCCGAAAACAACTTCAAAAAATTACAAGTGCGACTTTAACAGAGACACAGGTTGGTCAAGTTTGGGTAAATATAATTTAGAACCAGTGAGACAAGTAGCCATTGATGAAGATTTTAGTGCTTTACGTTTCAGAAAAGTTGAGTACATAAAAACAATAACAAGACGTGAAAGTTATGCTTTGACCTCAGATGCAAAAAAAAGGACAACACAAAAA
>JALOMB010000031.1 GCA_025455685.1 Chitinophagales bacterium
TTTTCCACAGATTGACGCAGATTTTGATTTAAATTATTTTGATTTATTATGTATTATCTTTCAAAACGCCACATAAAAAAAGTATAAATTACTTTGAATCTTCAAAAATTATATTCCTTATTGTCCGTTTTAAATATATTTATGTATTCATTAAAAAAACATTATTTTAGTCCTTTATTATGAGGAAAATTCTTTTTTATTCTATAATTTTTGTTTCAATCTTTAGTTTTGATATACTTCAGGCTCAGGTAATCACTAGGCTACAAGGAAATTGGACATATTACTTCAAACCTTTTAGCTATCAAGATATAATTCTATCAAAGAATAATCTCATTATCAATGGAAATAGAAAACTATTAATTTATGATCTAGAATCTAATGAAGTCAAACAAATTGATGCAACCAATGATTTAAAAGATTTCGCATTAGATAAAATTTATCTAAATCCCAAAAACAATAGATTATATATTTTTTATGCGAACTCTATTATCGATATAATGGATGTAAATAATTTTGAAGTGAAATCTAGTAATTTTGATATCAATCTCAAAATACAACAAGAAAGTAAAAAAATCAATCATGTTTTTTTGTTTCAAAATAATTTAATTTTAAGTACAGATTTCGGCGTGCTAATTTATAACTATGAGCAAAATATCATTGAAGATACTTATGTCGTAGGAAAGAATGGTCTAAAACTAAAGATAAATGCCGCATATAGAAACCAAGACTTTTATTTTTTAGCAAGTGACTCAGGGATTTGTTCAGCTAAAGCTAACGAAGGTTTAAATCTCCAAGATTTTAGAAATTGGCAAAAAACGCTGACTAACTTTTCTTTCCTTCATATTGACGCCTACGAAAATGACGTATACGCCTTCACAGATAGTCTGATTTTTCAGTTTCAAAATAATCAATGGAATCAAATTTATCGATTCGAAAACGCTACATTAAGAAAGGTTTCAAACATAAACGGCAAAATATATGGTATTCTAGATAGTTTGGATACAAGTGGAAATTTCAAGAAAAATGTAATCATAGAATGGAATGGTAATGATTTAGAAGTATCCTATAATCCCGAAAATCGAATAAATGAGTTTGTGCAATTTGAAAACGGAATAATTACAAGTGGCAGTACAATTGATTTATATAAAGATACCAAAAGAAATGTCTTATTAGTTGAAAACAACCCAGTAGATATAGTGTATCGAATCGCTATAAACGGAAGTGAAGCCTATGTAAACTCTGGAATTGTATCAGGTACTATTTCATTTGACAGGATTTTTTATGGGCATTTCGTTTACAAAGACTTTTATTGGTCAGAATCTTCTGTCAATAGAGACTCATGTCCTAATTGTTTTGCACAAACAGCTTATATTCAAACTTCTTTCGGAAAATATAGAAGTTTTGGGTTAAGTGAAGATGGACCTATACTTGAAGAAAAGAACGGTCAATTTTTGGTTTATGACAGTACAAATTCTCCGTTAAGAACCCTATCTAATCAACCCAAAATTTATAGTGTGCCTGATATGAAACTCGATAATAAAGGCCGTTTATTTGTTTTAAACAATTTATCTCCTAATCCTTTAACTTCATTTGATGACCAAGGAAAATGGCGTATCCATGATTTTTCAAAAGTCTCTGGCACAAACGAAGTTAAAAATATTTTCATTGACAAAGCCAATAATAAATGGATTACCACTAGACGAAACGGTCTCATTCGATTTAATGAAATGGATATTGATAATCCAAATGATGATATTATTCAATTATTTACGACTATTTTATCAGAGCCTTGTGAGTTAAATCTCGGTTATGTTAACTCAATGGTTCAAGATAAAGATGATTTGTTATGGGTTGGCTCTGAGACAGGCCTAGGCAGGATTTTTGGGTGTAATGTGGACCCTACCAAAGATTGTATTTTTGATGTGCCAAAAGTCAGGATAAAAAATCCTAATGACCCAAACGACCTAACAACAGAGTGTATTTTTATCAATACTCCGATAAGAGCCATTGATGTAGATGCCGGAAATAATAAATGGGTGGCATCTGAGGGCTCTGTGTTTTATCTTTCGGAAGGTACTCAAGATGAATTTTTAAAATTTGATGCGAGTAATAGTCCACTCAAAGTAAAGAATATTTATGATGTAAAATTTTTTCCATATACATCAGAAGTCTTATTTACAACAGATGCTGGCGTTTTATCTTTTACTTCGCAGAGTAGAGGTGAAGGCAAGAATCCAAATAAAAGCAATATTTATGTCACACCTAATCCAGTTCCATCAGATTTTACAGGATCAATATCTATCGATGGACTTCCTGATGAAGCTTATGTTAAAATCATAGATAATTCTGGAAAACTTTTTTCACAAGGCAGAGCCAATGGAACAAGATTTGTATGGGATTTGAGGGATTTGCAAGGTCAAAAAGTCAATACCGGCGTATATATTGTACTTGCAGCACAACGACTGGGGGCTAATCCAATGGTTGGTTCCTTCACAGTGATAAGAGATTAATGGAATTAGGAATCCTGGTTGCCACCTAGTTTAAAGCCTAATTTTTTATTGGTGGTGTGCGGGATATTCATAGATTTGCCGACTATAAATCCAAGTGGCACATGCTGAACTTCTGCAAATGGAGGTACAGTTAAATCAAAATCTAAGGATTGATGAATACAGTCATATATGAAACGCTGAATCAAATCATCATCTATAGGATTATTGCTGAGTTCGGAATAAAGAAATTTAAACTGACCATGACCTTCAGCCAAAAAGTGATTGTCTTTGTTAAAGAAAAAACGAACCAGCATTTCACCTAAATCATTATAACGCTCATATTTAATACTGGCACTGAGATAATTATACACTTCAATTGTTCCGAAAAAAGCACTCAATAAATTATCTTTAATCGAAGGATGTTTATAAATCGTATGATTTTCTGGAAATGCAAAGGCGTTTGAGTGCATCAAGAAAATTAAAGTCTCACCACCTACTTGAATTCTAAACTCTTGGTCATTAATGGTTTTGACCTGAACTATGACTCTAGGATCTTTTTGTGATATCCATTCCTCAAGTGAAGCACAAACTAAAATTGCACTTTGTTCAAATCGTTTAAATACATCTATAAGATTATAGAAGCAATCTTGTTTTGCGATAGACTTCGAACTGATTAAAGATTTAACCAATTCTATTTTTTCATTATTTTCAGACATATAGTTTATACATCTCTCTTGACACGGCTAACCCAGAGGAGAACGATGCCGCTTATAAGTAAAATGCTCGAAAATAAAAAGGCTAAATTCATTCCTGAATTAACCATTGAATATTTTACAGCATTATTGTATTCTATAAAGCTAGGAGAATTTAGATAATTCAAAAAGGTCGCTAAAAACATAATCGCGCCCCATATAGTCATCATTGTAGCAATAGGTTTAATCATAAGTTTATGTTTTGTTTACAAAGATAAGATATTTTATATAAGATTAGCATACAAAGTCTATATGCATTAAAAATTTAATTAGTAAGGATTATAAGTCTATACTTCGTCTTCATTAAATAAATAATCGTCCTGAGTAGGATAGTCAGGCCAAATATCTTCGATACTTTCATAGATTTCCTCTCCATCGTCTTCAAGAGCTTGGAGGTTTTCTAATACCGTATGAGGAGCACCGGAGCGAAGCGCATAATCAATCAACTCATCTTTTGTCGCCGGCCATGGTGCATCACCTAAATAAGAAGCTAATTCAATTGTCCAATACATAGAATATATTTTTAAAAGTTTAAAAAATTAATACGTTTTTTCTTTGTTCCAATAAATTTCTCCTACACCACTCAATAACGTGAGATGTCTCCCTAAAACGAAGCAATAGTCACTAAGTCTATTGAGATAACGGAGCCCAAAATCATAATATTTCAAATTAGAATCTAGACTAGAGAATAAACGCTCTACACGCCTACAAGTAGTTCGAACTATATGCGCTTGAGCAGCTTTAGTATCACCTACAGGCAAAACAAACTGATTTAAAGCAGGTAGCAATTCTTGAATTTTGTCTATTCTATTTTCTAACATGTCTATACTTTTTTCTTCTAAAACAGGTAGTTTTTCGAAGAAGTCTTCTTTTGAAGTAGCTACATAAGATGATAGATTAAACAATGTATTTAAAATACATTGTAGGTCATGATGAATTTGAAGGTCATCTACCAAACTATAAAGCATGCCTATTTGACTATTGAGCTCATCTAAGCTACCATAAATATCAACCGATTTATTCGATTTAAGCACTCTATCTCCACCAAAGAGAGAAGTAGTCCCGTCATCGCCTGTTTTGGTATAGATTTTCATGAAATCGAAATATAATTATATAGCGTCTAACATGGAAGCAAATGCAGTTAACAAGAATGGTAAGGTAACCCAAAACCATTCAGGTTTGAATATTAAAAAAGCGATACAGGCTATCAATGAGACAATAAACATTAACTTTGCTTTCTTAGGTTCCATAAGTTTAAATTTTGTGTATTAAAATTACTGCAAAGATATAAAAATTTTTATTAAGCATTAAATATATCTGTGTCTATGAAATTATCCTCATCTAGTTCGTCATGAGACAATGTATCTTTATCCTCTGAGGTTGAGTTTACAGCTGATTTTGGCAAGAAACGCACTGAGTCTGCGATAATTTCAGTCACGGATCTCTTGATACCGTCTTTTTCATATTCGCGTCTTTTGATTTTGCCTTCAATATATAGGGCATCTCCTTTTTTTAGACTTTTTTCAGCTAAGGTTACTAAATTTGAAGCTTTGAAAACGATATTATGCCATTCGGTTTGTTTTTGCCTATTGCCTTCACGGTCTTTATAGGTTTCATTAGTTGCCAAACTAAATTGAGCAATTTTATTACCATTGTCAAAAGCTTTGATTTCAGGGTCTTTTCCCAGGTTTCCAATTAAAATAACTTTGTTTAACATAATAACTTTGAATTTTAAATGTAAAATTAATTTTTTTTTTTTAAAATCATATTTTTTTTTATTTTTAAAAATATTCATTATTTAGAAATATTCTAATTATCTTTGTCCCATGAATCATTCGTTACCTTTAGTTGATTTACCCATAAACACTAAGGCTATTATTCAAGAAGTCTTGAGTAGTGCTTTTCATTTAAATTTACTTGAATTAGGATTTAATAAAGGAAAAATGTTACAAATTGAGCGTAAAACTATTTTTGGTGATCCAATTTGTATAGAAATGGGTAGTGCGCGAATCATTCTTCGCGAAAATGAAGCCAGAACTATCATTGTCAAGCCTTGTAAATATTAATCTGTGAAAAATATCTATATAGTTGGGAACCCAAATTCGGGAAAAACTTCTTTCTTTAATGCTATTACAGGTTTGAATCAAAAAACGGGAAACTATGCCGGGGTCACTACTGAAAAGAAATCTGCTTTTATCAAAAATCAATTCCAAATTGTAGATTTACCAGGGTGTTATTCCATGTATTTCAAAACTTTAGACGAAAGGGTAGTAGTCAATGAATTGGTTCATAATAAAATTGATCTGGTTATATACGTTATTGACGCCATAAATTTTCAACGCGCCACCCTAATGCTAACACAGATTTTAGATTTAAATATACCAACAATTGCGGTGGTCAATATGATTGATGAGTTAGAGCATCAAGGTCAGTATCTCGATTTAGCTTTGTTCGAAAAAACCTTAAAAATTAAAACATTCTTCTGTAATTCTCGAACTAAGCAAGGTATAGACGCAGTAAAATCTTACATTACGCTTAACATTCCAGATAAATCACTTCATTTGAGAAATACCCCGGAATTTTTAGCTCAGATGAATGATATATCCCCTGATTTTAGCTATCAAGACTGGATAACTCATATCTTGACTACGCAGAAAAATGCTATTCTTGATGAAATGAAGCGAATTGACTTAATAAGTCGTTTTGACGAAACGGAATATCTCTATCATTTATGTATCAAGAAAAATAAAAAAGGTATCATTCACAGAGAAATTACCAGAAAAATTGACGCAGTAGCAATGCACCATTTTTGGGGCTATATAGTCATGTTTTTGATGCTTTTAGGTGTTTTCGAAGTGCTTTTTGCTGTAGCACAGTTTCCAATGGATTTACTCGATACTTTTTTTGCTGACCTCTCCGTATGGGTAAAAGAGCGCATTGAAATTCAATATCTGAGAAATTTCATTGGCAATGCAATTATACCAGGAATTTCAGGCGTGTTGATTTTTATTCCACAAATTGTTTTATTATATATGATTAATACGTTTCTCGATGAATCAGGTTATTTATCGAGGATGGTTTATTTAATGGATTTCTTGCTCAAAAAAATTGGATTGTCAGGCAAATCAATTTTACCTTTGATGTCAGGAAATGCCTGTGCAATCCCCGCGATTTCTGCTACAAGAACAATTCCTACGTTTAAAGAGCGATTAATTACTCTAGTTACGATACCTTTAATGACTTGTTCTGCTAAATTGCCCGTTTATACATTGGTCATTTCCTTGATTTTTCCGCTTAAATATCAATCTATGATTTTAGTTGGGATGTATGGTGTTTCTTTGTTTTTGGTCGTATTGTTTTCAGCTATACTCAACCGATTTCTCAAAACGGATGAGCAATCGTCTTTGATTCATGATATACCGCCCTACCGCCTTCCAACTTTTAGGAATATTGTAATTTCGATTAAAAATGCCGTAGTTCCTTTTATTAAAAATGCGGGTAGTATTATTTTTATTACATCAATTTTATTATGGTTTTTAGCGAGTCATACATTTGAACACAATCAACTAGAATCAAGTGAAATCAATCAATCCTTCGCTGCTCAAATAGGTCATGTAATTGAGCCGGTTATTAGACCACTAGGCTTCGACTGGAAGGTAGGTGTAGGCCTTTTGACTTCATTTATAGCTAGAGAAGTCTTCATTACTACAATGGTTAGTTTATATAGTATCGATAGCGATACAAATCAAGAGAAAATTATCGATATACTAAAATCACCTTTGCCAGGTGAATCTTCACCTCCAATTGATTTTTCGACAGGTATGTCTATTCTAATCTTTTTCGTCTTTTCTATTCAATGTATCAGTACTTTAGCGGCTATTAGAAAAGAAACTAACTCTTTTAAAATCCCTATCTTATTGTTCATCATCATGTTCTTTATTGCTTATGTAGCTTCATTTTTAGTCTATCAAGTTTTACACTGAGAGTTTTTGCCTTAATTTCTGATAGTCAACAAGTTGCATGTCGCTTAAATGTTAAATTCTCATTCTTTGTTTAATTTCAAAAAATTTTAATGTATATTTGGCGTTAAAAATTATAAATTTTTATGATGTCCTGGAAAATGATTCAATATAGCATTGTTACATTTTTGTTTAGCATTATCGTCTTCTCAGGTCTTAATGCACAGTGTAGCTATACCAAGCAAATTGTAAAAATAGATGAAAGATGTGGCAATGATGGACAAATAACTGCAGAGATAGTGCCGTCAGGTGTGACTCAGTTTACTTTGAAAAGTGGATTAAACACTTTAGTGAATTTCACAGGAAGTAAGCTTAATGTCACAGGTTTGTCCCCGGGCATTTACGATATGTATTTTAGAGATAATGCGACAAGTTGTCTTGATTCTGTAAAAGGAATTCAAATTATCGCTAATCCAAATAAGTTTTCTATGACTCAAATTATTGACACGCCAAGTTGTGCTACAAGCAATAACGGAAGAATTTCAAATCGGCTCAATAATGCGGCTTATCCTGTTACTTTTCAATGGTCACATAATGCTAGTTTAAATGACTCAATAGCAATTAATTTGCCACCAAATACCTATAATCTCAAAGCTACAGATGCTAATGGTTGTATTGTCAATCAATCCGTAATTTTGCCGTCACTTCGTCTTCGTCTTCGTTATGATTCCTTCAAAATGGATAAAGCGGAATGCAACCAAGATGTAGGTAGTCTAGAAGTATTCGTTTCTAGCGGATACCCACCTTATAATTATCTCTGGTCAGATAATGGAAGTACTGTTAACCCTAGAATTGGTTTGTCAGAAGGTGTATATGAAGTCAAGGTTAGTGATTTTTATGGCTGTGATACTCTAACTTTAAGTGGCCTACAAGTCATCAAAACCAATGGCCCTAAAGGTGTTATTGAAGGTACAGATTCTATTTGTCCCTTGGAAGGATTTGGGAAAATTTATGTCAAAGTCACAGAAGGTGATTTTAGATATATGACTTATCTTTGGCTAGACAATGGCAGTTTAGATAGTTTTAGAAATGGGATTACAGCTGGGCGTTATCGATGTGTACTCAGAGATAGAGTCGGGTGTACAGATACTTTGGAAAAAGAAGTCTTCGAAAGAGCCAATATCTCCGTAGAACTCAAGGGTAAAACAGAAATTGTACAAGGCGAAAGTGTAGAAATCAGAATAGTAGATACGTCAAACTTATCTAATTTAACTTGGTCAAGTACTTTTGATTTAGTAACATTTCCTAATAATGTAGGCATAATTTCTAAGCCTGAGTTCAATACAAGATATACCTTAGAGGGTTTATACAAAAAAGAATGCCGCTTTATAACTAATTTCGATGTAACGATAATCGAAGCAATAGATAATCTAGTCTATCCTGAAGCATTTTCGCCAAATGGTGATAATATAAACGATGAATACTTTCTTCTAGGTCGTTCAAACCTAATTAAATCCTTTGAATTTTTGGTGTATAATCGCTGGGGAGATCTAGTATATACCGCTAATTCCCCTGATTTTAAATGGTCTGGTCAAGACATTCAAGGCAATAGCTTAGAGTCTGGTATTTATACTTTTATAGCGAAGTATTTCAAAATCAATTCAGGCAATACACGAATTCATCATTCAGGAACTATCTTAATCGTTAAATAAATGAGGTTATTTTTTTGCTTTATATCCCTGTTAATCTTGAACTTGTTTGAAGCTAAGCTTCAAGCACAAGATTTGGTTTTCTCACAATTTTTCCCTAGTCAAACATATATGAATCCTGCATTAACTGGGTTTTTTGAAGGTCAAATTAGAGCAAATGCCGGCTTTAGAACTCAATGGGGTAATATAGACCAAGGGTTTCGATCTTATTTGCTCAATGTAGATGGTAAATTGTTTGAATCTCAACTAAAAGGCGACTATTTTGGAGTAGGTTTCTTAGCGACACGTGACGAGCAGACCAAAGCAATAACGCAGCATAACCTTAAACTAAATCTTTCATTTACCAAAAAACTTGGTAGCGAAGAGTCTCCTCATTTCTTATCTATTGGTTTTTATGCCGGACCAATTGAACGCACCCTCAATAGAAGTCTTACAGCACCTGAAGACCCTTCTGAGTTTTCCAATACAGAAAGAAATATCGCCACCGATTTTGGATTTGGTCTCAATTATCAAGTCATGTTTTATGAAAAAGCAAATCTATACGCTGGATTTAGTGTGGATCACCTCTTGCCAATCAATTTAAACGCAACTTCTGGCAATACGACGAGTATCAATAGACGAATGAATGCGCATTTATCTATCAAATATAGAACGGCACCTCGAATTTATGTTATTCCAGCAGCTTTTGCGAGT
The DNA here is from genome assembly GCA_025455685.1 of Chitinophagales bacterium. GTDB lineage: Bacteria > Bacteroidota > Bacteroidia > Chitinophagales > JADJOU01 > JALOMB01. Next base: position 9,603 of record JALOMB010000031.1, read on the forward strand.
TTTCAATCTAATTCTTATCAAGTCAATCCAAGTCTTTTAGGTCAATTTGAGCTCAATAGAAATGAATGGCAGCGAATTGTCCTTACGGCTGGGCTTCAATCGAGATTTACGTCACAAAACATCGACGCTTTTACGTTGATTAGCAGAATCGAATATGCTTCTTTTTTTCTAGGAATGAGCTACGATATCAATGTTAGTGAACTCAATACGAAAACAGGGGGCGCTGGTTCTTTTGAAACACATATCGGATATATTGGCAAGATATCCAAGAAAATTAAAGATGTTTTGCCTTGTCCCAACTATAAAAGCTTCTAAAAATGAGATATTTACTGGTTTTATTCTTTTTGTCCGTCATGAATGCCCTTAGTGCTCAGAATATCCAAGTCAATAAACTCAATCTATGTCAAGAAAATGATACTTTATTGCTTATCGATACGATAATCCACACCAAACCCGTCCTATCTAGAACTTGGAATTTCGGTGATGGTGAAACGCAAGTCACCGGGGTGAATTTCACAAACCACATTTATCGTACAAACGGTTCGTTTATCCCTAGCCTTACTATTACCTATGCAGATTTAACGACGTCAAATCATACCACTACAGGCTTAATCAATGTTTATCCTAATCCTACAGCTCAATTTACCGTAGATTTTAAAAAATCATGTCCCAATGTAGAATTGAAATTTGATCAATTTTCATCATCTTCAAATGGATTTATTACTAACTTTATTCTGGATCTCGGCGATGGAACTATAGATAGTTTGTTTAATAATACCAAGAGTTATGCATATTCCTTTGCAGGTATTTATGATGTGACCATGAAAGTCATCGATATGCGAGGGTGTGTCGCTATAGCCACAGAGCAAATAGATATTAGAAACTATTTGCCTTTTCGGATTTTTAATGAAACAAATTATTGTAGAGACTCTTTGGTGAAAATTAAAAATGTATCTCTCGATATTGAAAATACCACGAACTGGAAATGGACAATCATAGACGGAAATGATCGTTTTACGAATTTCAATAGAGATCTCGACTTTACTTGGACTAATTTCGGGGTGCAACAAGTTTATTTAGAGGGCACCAATGTTTATCGATGTAAACGTCAAGATACTTTTGATATTTTTATCGATTCTACCGCTTTGCTTCAATTTAATATGCCTGTAGATACGACGATTTGTTTCGGTGATAAACTAAATCTAGTGATTTCTGGGGGCAATAATATTTTTCTAGACCCGAATACTTCATTTTTTCAGCAAGTAAACTCAAATACATTTTTGCTAGAGCCTCGAAGTAGCTATTTGTATAAATTTTATAATAATAATTCTTATTGTCTTCGCTCAGAGAAATCCCTTTTGGTTCGGGTACAACCCAAAATTGAGTTTTCGCTTTCCGCTGATCCTGAAAGCATTATTTTTGGCGGAAATAGTAATCTCAAAATAAATTCTAAAAGTGTTTTGGATTCTGTTTTATGGAATGCAACAGAGCAAATTTCTTGTAGAAAATGCGATTCTACTATAGTCTCACCTAATCAAACCACTACCTATATCGCTACAGTATATCAATCCCTATCTAATAAAGTTTGTCAAGCGCAAGACACCTTGACGGTAACTGTCTTAGAGTCTTGTGAAAGAGAAAAAATCCAACTTCCCAATGCATTTCTACCTGGTCAAAATAAAAACGATGTTTTTTATGTCAAATCTTCTCGCCTTAGAGATATTATAGAGTTTCAAGTATATGACAGATGGGGCAATGCCGTATTTTCTCGACAAAATATTCCACCTAATGACAAAAACTATGGCTGGAATGGTAAAATTCAAAATGATGCAGATGAATTGCCAAGTGGGATGTATATATATTCGATTACGGCAAAATGCGACAATAATGAAAATATTATTTTTAAAGGAGAAGTAAATTTAATCAGATAGATGAAATCCGTAAAACATTGTTCAATTTTCGTAATTATATTTTGGGTTAAATTCCTTGTAGCGCAAGACTTGCAGTATTCTCAGTTTAATAGCGTTCCTATTAAGCTTAACCCAGCTTTTTCAGGCAATAACCCTTGTAATTTAAGAGCAGGAGTCATAGCGAGAAATCAATGGATGGGCATTGAAAATCTAAATCCTTATCAATCAGCAAGTTTAGGAGTGGATTTTAATTTAATGGTCGATGAAGAAAAAAGAAGTTTCTGGGGTTTTGGATTCCTTGCAGAATACGATCGCTCAGGTAATAGCAATTTCTATAATCACAATGTATCACTGAGTGCTGCATATCACATAGTTTTCGGCTATAATGCGCAGAATTCCCTTTCTTTTGGCTATCAACTAGGTATTCATCAGCGCGGTATTAACGCACAGAATCTAATTTTTGATGAAGATATCGATTATTATGGTAGATTGATTGGCAATGGGAATAATCTCATCAATACCAAGACTTATTTAGACATGAATTTTGGGTCGATTCTAACTTTAAATCCCAATGAAAATCTAAACATGTATATTGGGGCATCAATTTTTCACTTTAATCAACCCGATATCGCATTGAATGATCAAGCATATAATTTACCTTTTCGATACAATATTCATGGTGGTTTAACTAAAAAATGGGAAAAACTCATACTCAACCCTTCCTTTTATTATCAATATCAAAACTTAAGCAATTGGAATTTAGGCACTTATTTCGGCATGAAGTTGTCCCCTGAAAATGCCGTATATACAGAAGTGGTAGGCTATATTGGCGCTTGGTATAAAAGCAACGATGCCATAGCACTAGCCGCACGTCTAAACGTCAATCAATTTCAAGCGATTTTTAGCTATGATATCCATACAGGAAAATTAGGCCAAAACTACCAAGGCATAGGCAGTCCAGAATTGTCCTTGCAGTATCTGCTTTGCTTCAAAAAGAATTCAAAGCGAATGGGTTGTCCTAATTTATAAAATTAGGACAGCATTTTAATTCCTTGCTTTAGCCCTCTGACTAATGCTAAAATCTCTTCTTCTGTATTATAAAAACAAATAGATGCCCTACAGGTACCCTCAATACCTAATTTTCTCATAATTGGCTGCGCACAATGATGACCAGTTCTAATAGCTATCCCTTGCGCATCTAAGATTTGACCAATGTCAAAAGGATGTATATCCCCAATCGAAAAAGAAAGAGACGCAATTGATTTACCTTTGGGACTATGAAATTGAAGCGCCTCAATTTTGCTGAGTTCCTCATAAGCAAATTCATATAGACTAGACTCATAGGCTTCAATAGCGGACATGCCTATTTTATCTATATAATCAAAGGCTTCTGCTAAGGCAATACCACCCATAACATTCGGGGTACCTGCCTCAAATTTATAGGGCAAATCATTATAAGTCGCTTTATCCATATAAACTTCTTTGATCATTTCCCCACCAAAATGATAAGGCTTCATTTGATTCAGTAAGTCTTCTCTTCCCCAAAAGACACCAATTCCAAAAGGCGCGAAGACTTTATGTCCAGAAAATGACGCAAAATCTATATTCATTTCTGATAAATCAATAGCTTGATGAGACACTACCTGAGCGATATCCAAATGAACTCGAGCCCCTAAAGATTTAGCTTTTTGGATAATAAATTCAACAGGATGTATCGTGCCTATAGCATTGGATATCATTTGAATAGACACTAATTTTACTTTTTGATCTAGCAAAGTATCTATTTGACTCAAATCCAAAGTACAATCTAGATTCATCGGAATATAGCGGAGTTCAATCCCAATTTTTTCTTTTAAGTCGAGCCAAGGGACGATATTGGCATGATGCTCCATCTCAGAAATTAGCACGGCATCGCCTTTTTCTAGCATTTTCATCCCATAGGCTTCTTTGAGTAGATTGATCGACTCTGTGGTGCCTCTCGTGAAGTTGATTTCATGCGTTTTGACACCCAAATGTTTGGCTATTTTACTCCTGCTAGTTTCATAAAGTTCTGTGGATATATTGGCTAAATGATGTGCGGCTCTATGGATATTGCTGTTTTGCGTTCGTAGATATCGATCTATAGCCGCTATCACAGGTAGCGGTTTCTGAGAAGTTGCGGCATTGTCTAAATATATTAAAGGCTTTCCAGAGATTTTTTCGGATAAAATAGGAAAGTCAAGTCGAATAGCGGATATATCTATCATAAAATAGCTTTATATAATGAATTCTTGATATCTTTTGGGGATATGTATCGTTTGAAAACCGAGCAATTGTAAATTTCTTTTGAATTTTTCCATGGTGTCTAAATTTCCATGAACTAAAAATGTATCTTTGATATCTTTTGGGTTTTGACAAGAGAGAAATTGCACTAAATCATCAAAATCAGCATGGGCTGAAAATGCCTTTATCTTAGCTACCTGAGCTTTTTTCTGATATGAAGTACCAAAAATTCGAACTTCATTTAGATGAGTATCGAGAAGTCTAGCACCAAGGCTATTTGGCTCGCAATAACCGACCATTAGTATTTTGTTTTTAGGGTTTTCGATATTATTGGCGATATGATGCTTGACACGACCTGCCTCTGCCATGCCTGAAGAAGAAATAATGACACAAGGCTCATGGAGCTGATTTAAGGACTTAGAGTCTTCTCGAGAAGTGATGTAACTCAAGCCCTCGAAATCAAAAGGATACTTATCATACTGAATCAGCTTTTGTACTCTTTTATTAAATAAATTTCCGTGTTTTTTGGTGATTTCTGTGGCTTTGACACTCAGTGGTGAATCTACGAAAAACTTAACCTTGGGTAATTTCCCTTCAGTTTCTAATACATTTAAAGCATATACGATTTCTTGGGTTCTCCCGATAGAGAAACAGGGAATAATTAATTTTCCTTTGTTTTGGATGCAAGTCTCTTCGATATGGTCTTTTAATGCTTGTGGAGACAAGAGCATATCTTCATGAAGCGAGGCCCCATAGGTGGATTCTAAAATCAAATAATCACACGGCGGAAAAGCTTCTGGACTTCTAATTATAGGTGAATTATACCTTCCCACATCACCTGAAAAACAAATTTTATGCTTTTTATCGCCTTCCGTGACGACTAAATTCACGACACAAGAGCCTAGAATATGACCTGCTTCCGTTAGCATTACAGAGATTTCATCATTTAGTGCTATCCATTGATTCATTTCGATGACCTCAAATTGAGTCAAGGCTTTTTCGGCATCTTGAGTCGAATAAATAGCTTCTATAGGCGCCTTATTTTCTTTAGTTCTTTTTTTATTGATAAATCTGACATCCTCTTCTTGAATTTTAGCACTATCGAGCAAAAGAATTTCCGCCAAATCTTTTGTCGCTGCACTACAATAAATTTTTCCTTGGTATCCGTCTTTACAGAGTTTAGGAATTAAACCAGAATGGTCGATATGAGCATGTGACAGAATTAAGAAATCTATCTCGCTAGGGGTAAATCCAAAATGTCTATTGAGTTCGTCTGTGTCTTTTCCCATACCTTGGAAGAGCCCACAGTCCAATAAGATTTGGGTTCCATTTTCGGTAGTGATAAGGTGTTTGGTGCCAGTAACGCTCTGTGATGCACCATAAAATCCTAATTTCATCTTCTTATCTTTATGGACAAAGATACGATTTTTTTATCTAATTATCTTACTCATTGATTTATCTCATTTTTTTTAAGATAATAATGATATATTTGTCAAAATTAACCAAATGAAACCTAAGATAAAAGTTCAAATATTCCTTTTTTTCCTTATTTCTTATTTTCAAATAGAAAATACCTTTGCCCAAAAAATAAATATCAAAAACGATATGATTACGATCAATGAAAAAGAGGTGGGTAAAATCCAAACGCATTATCAATTAGATAGTACTCGGTTTATGGATAATCAAGGAAACCTCAAGCTAGTTTTTTATAAGCGCAAAGTATTTCTCTCGGCAGATAGGTCTATTACCAATACAGATTTCTATGAGATATTTTACAATCCCACTACTGGCGAATCCTTTGAGGGATATTCGAGACAAAAGCGTGTATTTAAGCCCAATTTGGGGCTCACCGAAAAGCTAGTGGAATGGGGCTTGCTCTCCGAAAATGGCTTTGACGATGCGGCTATAGCTGCCTTTTTTGAGACGAAAGGCTTAAAAATTAAAACCAAAGAAGACACGATAAGAATAGATAAACTCAAAAAACTAGAAGCTTCTCAGCCGAGTGCCGCACAGATTGCTCAAATGGAGCGAATGAATGAAAAATTTGAGAGTTTTAGCTATAGAGCAGACAAAATCAATAATGCAACTTTTTCTGTACAAAATGGCAATAAAATATACAAACAAGATGCCTTAGGGTCAAGGGTTATTGGTATTTTTAGTTGGATTCTCAATTCAGACCAAAACTATGAAATAGAAGTAAGAAATGAAAATAAACAAGTCATCATAGCCAAAGGGCTTTGCAACCCTCAGGATTTAGGCATGACCAATACTACATTTCAGACCAATAGTGGCTATACCTTCAAAATGAAAATGAATTATAGTAATCAATTCCAAAATGATATCGTTAGGCTAGCTGAAGAATTGGTAGTCCGCGATGCCGACTTCGAGCTAAAAACCGACAAAGCCCTATCGATTACCCCCAAAACCAACGACGATATCGCTAGAGAGTTTTTGGGAAATTATGATAAATTGCTCAATGAAGCCATCGAATCACAGTTTATTTTTTCAAAAATTTATTTGACAGATAGCAGTATCATTGAAACTAAAGCGAGAATAGCCACCAACAAACTGCCCGAAATCAAAGGCATAGAATCAATGGGCAATACCGTGGGCGAGGGTACTAAGGTGTATATCAAGGAACTCAAAGACAATGGAAAAGAAAAAACAAAAGCCATTGATGCCGAAGAAATTCGATTTTTAGTAAGAGAAAAGGATACTTTTTATCCAGTGCCTTTTAAGCCCTCGGCAGCTAGCAATGGTTCACTTAGTTTGGGCAAATTGATGGCTAAAGTAAAGCCTAGAATGGCCAAAAAAGTATATCAAAACGAAGAGGTATCGGTGTATGATTTCGACAATGGAGTGCCAGTGGTATGGATAAAAGGAGAAGAAGAGGCTATGCCCGGCAATGGAATGGGCGTGGTGGCTAAACTAAAAGAAAAATTTCCAAAATGCCCAAATGCTTTTACCCACCTAGACAACAACAACTACCAATGGCTCCTAAATGCCTATATAGAATGGGCAAAGAAATTGGGGGAGTGTGGGAAGTAATTTTTTTTTTCAATAATTGAAAGTTCTTATCTACACATACTTAAATTAACATATTAAATAAACTAAATTATATTTATAACAAATAACAATCATACCATGAATCTAAAATTTTCTATTTTCTTTTTCACATTAATGCTAACTATTCAATCGATTGGTCAGAGCGACTATCTACTAGGTGTTCATAATAATCGCTTGTATTATTATAACTTGACAACCAATCAAGAAGACTCTGCGACCTCTCAAATAATAATTACACCTGGCTATAATAACAATGCAAATAATATATCAATAGGATATTCAAATTTTGACTCTACATATTACTACTATTCTTCTAACCCTATGACTAGTGTAACAAATATGGTAGGTGGTGCGTTTTCTTGCAACGAAAACAGAGGTGGGGCCCCCCAAATTACGAATGTATGGAAAAACAATTTTTTATTTGAAAAAGATACTGCTATCTATTTTATGGGAAATATAAATGGAGCATTTAGAACATTCAAATATCATTTGATGTCGAAACAAGTTCTTCCAATGAATAAAGTACAAATCAATGCTCAATTTAATATTTTAGAGAATGCTAGTCATTTGCTATACCACAAAAAATATTCAGCAATTTTTTGTACTAGAAGACCCAATTTTAATCAAGGTGAGTTTGTAATGATTAAGCCTATTATTCTAGATACCAGTTATACAAGTTTTGCAAAACAAGTTGCAACAGGCACATATAATAGAGGTGCTGTAATCCATCAAGACAAAGACTATATATTAATCAATCAAAACAATGCTGAAAATCTGACAAAGTTTGATATTACAATAGACTCTGCTTCGGCGTCAATTTTTGTAACGGATACCATTTTCAAGCATCTGAAAACAGCTACTTTTGACCAAGAAAAAGAGATTTATTATTTTAAGGCATTAAACTCAGTTTATAAGTTAGATATAAACTCAAAAGCGATTACAAAGTTAGGAGATTTTTTAGGTGAACAAATTTCTTTAGTTAAAAATAAAACGTTGTGTAAACTATCTAATTCAATAGTCATTTTAGTTGAAAACAAAGATAATATTACCTATCAAATAAAAAACAATTCTTTGATTTTAAATGAAGATTTTAAAAATAGTCAAATCAGTTTAATTGATTTGCAAGGAAAAGCAGTAAAAGAGTCAATAAATTCAAATATAATAGACCTAAATGGGGTGTCTAATGGCAGCTATTTTTTATGTGTAATTAAAAATAAAAAAATTATAACATCTCGAATTAGTCTTAATTTAATGCAATAAATTGAGATTAATTTTTAAAGAAAATATGTTTTTAAATTTAAGTTATGTTAGAAAAAAATAAATTAAAATCTCTGTACATTTTTGCATCACCGCCCTCGCTCGCGTCCCGCGAGTGAGCTAGTTAAAATGGCTTCTAGCCATACCAAATATCAATCAATATTCACCAAATATTTAATATCTTTGTAGCTATGAAATGAAATTTTCTTTTTCATTATGATAGGATAAGTGAGACGCTTGTAATAAAGTCACTCGCGAGACGCGAGCGACGGCGGGAAGCATCAAATGTATTCATTTGTTAGCTTATTTTGATATAAAAATTTACGACTTTGATAAAGAACTATTAACGAAGGATTTTGATGATTTAATAGCCATTTATCCAAATAATACAAATTTAAAAGCATTAAGAAAATATTATTTGACTACTATTTTGGAATCAATGAAAAAATAAAACTTCTCCACCTTGTTTCTTACCTCACAAACCATAAAAACTAAAAAATAAATCGCCTATCTTTGCCCTATGAAATTTTATTTTTTGTGTATTTAAAGATCTAAGCAATACGAATGTAATTAAGTCCGTAGCATGGCGCTAGAGATATTTTGAATTTTATTTTTTTTTATAAAACGACCTAATCGGTAGTTTTATCAATAATGCCCTTTCATAGAAAGCACGGTAATTAAGTTATTTGTAACTTCATAAACGAGTCTATGTTCTTGGGTAATTCTTCGAGACCAAGTACCCGAAAGACTATATTTTAAAGGCTCAGGTTTACCAATACCTTCAAATGGGGTTTCTAAAATTGATTCAATTAGTTTACGTATTTTTTTGAGAACGATAGGGTTGTTTACTTATTTCCAGTAGGCTAAATCTTCTTTAGCTTGCAGGGTGTAATCTATTTCCATATATCGTCTAAGGCTATTTTTACAGTTTTGCCTTCGGCAGCTTGTTTTCTACTTTTTTGGATTTTAGCTACAAACTCTTGATTATAAGTACTTTCTTTCTCTTTTTTAAGAGAAAATTTTATTTTGAGTGCTTTCATTACAGCTTTAAGCACTTCCAATTGAGCTGCATCAACAGAACTAGCCGTAATATGAATTGTTTCCATATTTCTATAAATTTAATGCAAATATAATAAAATCTATCTTGTATGGCTCAAAAAAGTAGTATCTTTGCCCTATGAAACGCCTGCTCACTTCATTCCTACTTTTCCTCTCCCTCTCGCTGAGTGCTAGGGCGGATGTGGTGCGGGTGGATCCCGAAAATGCAGGCGAAGGAGATGTGTCGCTATATGGCTTTCAAGAGATATGGCAGTATGGCTCCGACGAAACCGAGCCTTGGTATCTTCAAGACGGCGTAGCACCTCAAGCAAGGGTAGGGGGATTGATAGATAAAGACAACAAATATGGTAGAGCCTATATTCCAGAAGACGGCAAACACGATTTTGTTCAAAGCCATTTGATCAAAAATTATAAGTGGATATTTGAGAAAAAACCAAGAGATGATGGCTATGTTAAACCAAGGAACTAAAATGATAAGATTAAATGTAGTTTTATTTGTTATGTTTTTATTCTATTCTTGTGAAAATAAAAAAGCAATGGATTATGAATCTTATTCAAAAATGTCAGTTGGAAAAAGCGAATACAATAAAATTTACAAACAAGCAAGTGATAGTATTAAATTATGGGCAAATAAGGATTTAGGTAATTATGGAGGATTTAAAGAATTTAATCGAGGATATTTATTGGACTCAACAATCTGTTTTAATAAATCTAAAAACAAATTTGTCGGCGCACTTTTAATAAACCATAAAGAACACGAAAATGCAACCTTAGATGACATTTGGTTTTTCTACGGAGCAAAAGTAGATTCAATCTGGTATTTTTTTAAGGGTGCAGACATTACTCTCCCGCGCGAGATGTACCAAAAAGACGTAACGAAGCCCTTGAGTTTTGAGAAGCTGCACGAGATAGCATTGAAAGAGGTTTTTTCGGGGTATTTGAAGGAGAAAGAGCCGATAGTTCCTTTTTGGAAATTTTGGCAAAAGCAAGAATATGAAGTGAATGAGGCTTGGTTTGATTATCATTTTTATGTATCGGCAAATGATGGACCATGCTCATATTTCAATAAAAAAGAATATTTATGGATAGATACCTGTGCCCCAGAAAATAGAGAAGCTACCTATAATAAGTTCTATATTAAACTGGCAAATAGTAAATGGGAGCCATAAAAATTTGTATCTTTGCCCATATGAAACGCTTTCTATCTTCCTTCCTACTTCTTTTATCCCTCTCGCTGAGTGCTAGGGCGGATGTGGTGCGGGTGGATAGTGTGAGCAAAAGCAACCCACCCCTCCTCAATATGCCATTTGATAGAGAGAATATCACTTCTTCGATGTTTCAGAATTTGATTTTTAGCTGGACGCCGCTGCATAT
>JALOMB010000105.1 GCA_025455685.1 Chitinophagales bacterium
CTTTTATTACCTTATGTCAATGAACACTTTATTTCCCATCGCTTTAAAATTACTTTCTGTCGCTTTGGGATTGCAAAGATAAAAAGAAAAATTTAAATCATTGGAGTTTTTTTAATTCGTTTGAAAATTTAACTTATTTTATCATTTCTTTAAGCGTCACTAAAGTATTCAAAGCATCTAAAGGTCTCATAGAATCAATGTCTAACTCTTTAACTGTTTCAATAAGAATTTGAAATTTAGCGTTTTCTTGATCGAAAATATTAAGTTGAATTACTTTTTCATTAAAGTTAGATTTAGGTTTTAGCGATATAGATTTATTGCTTTTTTCTTCCAAATCTTGTAAAATTTGACTTGCTCGGCCTATAATTTCTTTGGGAATTCCTGCCATCTTGGCTACATGAATCCCGAAAGAGTGATCGCTACCACCTTTTAGGAGTTTTCGAATGAAGATGATACTATCCTTATTTTCTTTGATGGCTATATGATAATTAACAATATTTGTAAGGGTTTTTTCTAATTCGTTTAACTCGTGATAATGCGTAGCAAAAAGGGTTTTAGGACGCTGAGTGGCATGTGCCAAATACTCTAAAATCGCCCAAGCAATCGATAATCCATCAAACGTACTCGTGCCTCGACCTATTTCATCCATTAAGATTAAAGAACGCTGACTAAAATGATTAAGAATACTAGCAGTTTCATTCATTTCCACCATAAAGGTACTTTCACCTTGTGATAGATTATCGTGTGCTCCTACTCTAGTGAAAATCTTGTCGATTAGGCCAATTCTACAAAACTGACATGGAACAAAGCTACCTATCTGAGCCATTATTGTAGTCAAAGCTACTTGACGAAGCAAAGCAGATTTACCGGACATATTGGGTCCTGTAATGAGTAAAATCTGATCAGAATCATTAGAAATGAAGGTATCGTTGGTAATATAGGATTCATGTGCAGGCAAAATCTTTTCGATAATGGGATGACGACCAGCTTGAATTTCGACATCAAAACTTTGGTCGATAATTGGTCTTATATATTGATTTTTATGGGCTATATATGCAAAATTTGTAATACAATCCAACAGTGCGATAACCTGCGCTGAAATCATAAGCGACTTGGTATGATCCAGAAAGCTCTGAGTGAAATCTAACCAAAGCGTTTCTTGAAGTTTATAAATTTGCTCCTCAGCAGATAACACTTGGTGTTCGAAGACTTTTAGCTCATCGGTAATATAACGCTCTTGATTTGCTAAAGTTTGTTTTCGATGCCAATGATCTGGAACCTTATCTCTATGGAGATGACTAATCTCGAGATAAAATCCAAATACATTATTCTGACCTATTTTCAAATTTGAAATGCCAGTCAACTCTATTTCTTTATTTAATATTCGTTGTAATTCTTCTTTATTATTATAAATCAAACTGTAATATCTTCCGTAATTTTCATCAAAACTAGGCTGAAACACCAAACCGCGATTTACAATTGCCGGTGCATCTTCTAATATGGATTGGTCTATAAAATTAATTAAAGATAAATAATCTGGAATTTTCTGACTTAAAATCTGAAGTTCTTCAAGGGGAAAAGATTTAATTTTTTCGAGTAACTCTTGCACATCTATTAAAGATTGTTTGAGTCGAATAAAATCTCTTGGATTAGCTTTTCTCAATGATATCTTCGCTCCGAGTCGTTCTAAATCTCCTATTTTGGCTATAATATCTCTGATTTCTTCAGTAAAGTTAATTTCATGATAAAAAAAATCTACTAAATTAAGTCTTTTTTCAATTTTAGTTTTATCGATTAGTGGTTGAAGGATCCAATTTCGCAACAATCTTGCTCCCATTCCGCTTTTAGTCATGTTTAAAATATCATATAAACTTTTAGTTGAGAATTGAGATTGGTTGGGAATAAGATCTAAATTCTTAATCGTAAAAGCATCCATCCAAAGTGAATCTCGATGATCTATTGAAGTAATGGCCTGAATATGTGATAAATCATAAATCTGTGCTTGATTGATATAATGAATCAATACAGCAGCCGGGATGATTTTTTCTTGAGTGACTTCTAGTCCAAAACCTTTTAAACTATGGGTTTGAAATTGTTTAAGTAGCGTTTCTTTGGCATATGTCAAGTCAAAAACCCATTCGTCTAATTTGTATAAGTAAAATTTATTGGCTAAATTATCAATAAACTCATCGTTAAAAGTTTTGGATATAATGATTTCTGAAGGACTATAAGTATTGAGGTATTTGTCAATTTGATAACTATCGCCACTCATCAAAAGAAAAGAACCAGTAGATAAATCCAAAAAAGACAAATGAATGAGTTCTTTTTCTTTATAGATGCAGGCTAGGTAATTATTTTGGTTTTGCTCAAGTAAATTTTCTGTATTAGCGAGTCCAGGGCTTAGAATTTCTGTCACGCCTCTTTTTACAATTCCTTTAGTGGCTTTGGGATCTTCAAGTTGTTCACAGATCGCAACTCTTTTGCCTGATTTGACTAGTTTAGGAAGGTAATTTTGTAGGGCGTGATAAGGAATACCTGCAAGTTCTATAGATGTTCCTTTGCCGTTATTGCGTTTGGTTAGTGTAATGCCTAAAATAGCAGATGCCTCAATAGCGTCTTGAGAAAAAGTTTCGTAGAAATCTCCTACGCGAAAAAGTAAAATACAATCAGGATATTTGGCTTTTATTTGATTGTATTGCTTCATCAAAGGAGTCTGCTCTATCATTTGGCTTTAAGTTTAGCTTTACACATTATAATACTAATTGTCATTGTCTAAATAAAATAATTAATTCAAATCATTTGAAAAAGGATAATTGACAATTTCTTTGTATTTCCCACCTAGTTTCAAAAAAGCATCTTTCCATTGAGCTTCGAAGCTGCCTTTTGAGAAAACAATATCTTCTAAAATTAATTGATCTGATACAATCCAGCTTTGCTCTTGAATTTCTTCTTCTAACTGACCTGAAGACCAGCCAGCATATCCGAGATAAAATTGAATATCTTCAGCCTTAATGTCACCTTGCTCATACGCTTGTCTAATTACATCTAAATCTCCTGCGAAAAATAAATTTTGACTCAAACCTATAGCATTTGGTATATTAGATTTACGATGAATATAAAAAAGCCGTTTGGTATCTACAGGACCTCCAAAATTCAAAGACTTATTTTTCATTGGAAAATCAGTAAGAAAATCAGTAATATCATAAGGCATAGTTTGATTGAGTATTAAACCGAAGCTACCCTCTAAGATATCATAATCCATCAATAAAATAATGGATTTAGCAAAAACTTCATCTTCCATAAAAGGCTCACTAAGCAGAAATTGACCAGGTTTGAGTTTCATAAAACAAATATAAAAAAATTAATTTTAATGACGCTCGAAATCTATAGCTTGATGAAAAAGGGTAATCGGATGAAAAGTTTGAATTCCTTTTAAATCATGAATTTGATGACGACAAGAAAGTCCATTGGCACTAATTATATTATGACTATTGGCATCAATTTGTGGTATTAATTTAGTTTGTGCTACTTTTTGTGAAATTTCGGGCTCGAGATATCCGAAGCTGCCAGCCATGCCACAGCATCCTGTTTCTAGTGCTTGGGCTTCATAATTCGGTATAATATTGAGAAATTCGACGGAATCTTTAATTTGACGCATGGCTTTCTGATGACAATGCCCATGAAAAGCAATCTTGGTTTCAGAAATTGATTTAAATTTAATCTTTATCTCTTGTGTTTTATATGATTTCAAAACAAATTCTTCAAAAAGATATACTTGGTCTTTTATTTTAGCTAAATAAGGCCAATAGTGTTGATGCGCTAGTTTCGGAATGTCATCGATTAGACCTAAAATAGCGGAGGGCTCAATCCCGATTATGGGTAAATCCGTATCTATTGCTTGCATTTTGGCCAAAAAATCATTTATTCTAGCCTTTCCTTGGTCTAAATCGCCCAAAGATATATAAGTCCTGCCTAAATCAACTTGAGAAACTATATTGACTTCAAAATTGATATGATTGAGAATTTCAATAGCCTGATAGGCGAGTTCACTTGAAAAAAACTCGCTGAATTCATCTACTACTAGAATGCATTTTTTCTTTAATTCTTTGGGCTGTGGTTTGACCTTGGCAAGTTCAAAACGAGGTGTAAAAATAGCTAAATCCCTATATGTGGGCATCCCTAAGATAAGGTTAGGCAATTTTGTTTTCGCTATAAAATTTAGAATTTGCGGAAATTTAGAAGCCAAAGGGGCAATTTTAGGGAGATTTAATAAAATTTTTTGTAAAAAAGGTCTTTTATTATGTTGATAAAATTGATTTAACACTTCGGATTTGACTACGCTAATATCCACAGAACTTGGACATTCTGATTTGCAGGCTTTGCAACCTAGGCAAAAGTTCAAAACTTCTTTGGCTTTTGGGTCACTCAAGGTTTCTATACTAGGGTTTTCTTGGAGTAAATGGCGAATAAGGACGGCTCGACCCCGTGTGGTATGTTGTTCTTCAAGTGTAGCATGATAACTAGGGCACAGCGTACCGGTAATTTCCTTTGGTTTTCGACAATCCCCTGCCCCACTACATCGATTCAGCAAAGACAATAGGCCATTTTCCGCTTCGAAACTCATTACAGTAGGGATATTAGGTGATTTGCCAAGTGGGGTTTTGATGTCTTCTAGGATACTACCTACATCGACAATTTTACCACGATTGAGCACTAGAAAAGGATCCCAGGTAGTTTTGATTCTTTGAAACAGCTGATAAATTCTCTGACCATAATACGCTTCAAGCAAAGCGCCTCGTACGATACCATCACCATGCTCTCCACTAAGTGAGCCTTGATACTTTTTGACTAATTCCATTGAAGCATGCGCTATGGCTTCAAATTTTTCACGACCTTTGATTTCACTCATATCTATATATGGTCTTAGATGCAACTCACCTGCGCCAGCATGTGCATAACAAACACTATAAGTGCCATATTGCTTCATTATTTGATTAAACTCTCGAATATAATTGGGTAAATCTTCTGGTGCGACACAAGTGTCTTCTACAAATTCAATAGGTTTCAAAGTCGTATCGGTATTCATCAATACACCTAGTCCACTAGCTCTTAATGCAAAACATTGTTGCGCTTCTCTTCCTCGATATTTCCTAATAGATACTTCCGAAAAAATAGTTTTGATTTGATATTCTATTTGATTCAAAAGCATTTCCATTTGACCGAGTTCTGCTTCGACTTCCATTAGCAAAATAGCTTGAGCATCCTGTTCAATTAATTTTAGGTTTTGTGCCTGAGCTAAGTTTTTGGCAGCAGCAGCAATAATATGATGATCCATAAGTTCGAGTTGAATTGGCTGAAACTCCAACAAAGGCTTGACTGCTTCGAGACATCGATACAAATCTGAAAAATGCAATAAAACTAGGGTTCTTTCTTTGTTTTCTATTGGGTGAATGCGAAGTTTGACGCGGGTAAGTATCATTAAAGTTCCTTCTGATCCGCAGATAAGCTTAGCAAGATTTAGGGGTTTATCAGAATCAGAAAACACTTGAGTATCCATTAATTCATCTAGGGCATAGCCTGAATTTCTTCTACCAATATTTTTTTTAGGAAAATTTCGCGCTATCTCATCTTGATTTAAAGGATGTCGAAGTTCGAAGGCTAACTGTCTATAAATACTAGATTCCAGAGATTTTACTTGTAGTTTTTTAGAAAATTCAGTTTTGTCTATATCTTCAAAGCAGACAGGTGAGCTATCACTCAAAAAACCTTGACAAGCCAGAACATTTTCTCTTGTTGTATGATACTTTAAACTATAGGAACCCGAAGAGTTATTACCTACCATACCGCCTATCATTGCCCGATTTGAGGTCGAG
>JALOMB010000032.1 GCA_025455685.1 Chitinophagales bacterium
AATCACACCACCCCGACTTACGGCAATGCAAAGTTGTATGCAGTTTTTTCATTCAGGTATTTCAATGAGTTCTGTTTCCTCGTCTATTTTCATGTCTGTGGTTTTCATCAGTTTATCGCTTAGATAGATTTACAAACTATAAATGCCTTGAGGTAAATCAAACTGACAGGACTTATCCTTAGCCATGATAGCAATAGTAGTTGTTTTCAGAGATTTCTTATCTTTTAACTCTACTTTAGCGTTTAACTTGTTGTAGTTGTTGATACAAAGCTCTTTTCAAAGCATAGCCGAACTACTCGAAGTGCTTTCTATGGCTAGTTTAGCCGAACTATTGTCGATTATAGTTTGTGTCTGCCCTTGGCTCTGAGACTGTGTCTGCTTACCCTTACCAAACAAATCCAAAATATTCCTTGTTGCATCGTTGATATTCTCGATGGTGGATTTTTGAGAGTATGAAGTAATAAAACAAGACAATAAAAATATTTTAATTATGAATTTCATAATGTTAAAGCTTAAAATTAAAATGTAGTGCCTTAGATTAAAGCACTACACAAACAAAATTTATTTTTTCAACCACTGTACAAACTTAAATATTACTACTATTATTATAAAAAAAGCAATAATCAAAAATAACAATGGTAAAACTATGGATAATATTTTATACATAAAATTTAGTGTTGGGGTTTAAAAAATTCTAAATTATTATTTGAAAAAAATAATATGCAATCCCATATACAAAAATATGCACCGGTATTTGATTTACTACTTGCTCCACAATCCTGGACACACTGACCTAATCCAGTTTTTGCACTTTCATGAATATTGGGGTCAACATTTACAATAAGGTCAATAGATTTTACATCAAATTTATCATCAAAAGTTATAAAGCTACTTGATAAAAACAGTTCATCATGATAAATTTTTGTAGTCAAAGAATTTTGTCCAATTCCATCAGAATATCTGCAACTGAAAGTTTCTTTAAAAAAACACTTTAACCAATCAAAATTTGGAAAATTCAAATCCACTGAGCCATCAACAACTCCTATAGGTCGCCAAAATTTACAAGCAATCCAACACATAAGAGCACCAAACTCAGTTTCTGCGCCAGAACATTCGTGACCGCAATTTGGTTGATGTGCAAGAGCTCCAATTATTGAATTTGATTCTTTATCTATTCCAAATTTTTTAATTTTCCCATTTTCATTAAATGAAGTATACGTAATAATCTTTTTATCATTTAACAAAATTTCATTTACAATTATTGCATTTGAATAATTCTGATTTGATAAATTAGATTTAAAGTCATTTTGTATTACAAAGTCTATACCTTGAAAATTCAAATTCTCTTCAGAAAACAAAAAAATATTAATTGAAAAAAATAATACTAAAACAACTAACTTTTTCATAATAAAAAATTTCTGTTGAAAGCACTCAGCCGTTTTAGTTTTGATGGCTTTATGCTACCATGATTTGAACTCGAATTCGCTGGGTTTATCCCAACTAATACAAGTTCTCTGCTCTTTTGCTTTTCACTTCTGCTTTTACTCAGACTTACTTTTTTTGACTTCCGTTTATACCTAAAGGCTTTATTTTATTACTTCCGAATGCCTTCCTGATAACTTCCACCATTGCAAATTTCATACAACTTGTTAATAACCGCAAAAATAAGTGCATTTTTACAAAAAATACGCTTTCAAAAGTAAAAAAATGTTAAATTTATAAATTAAATTTAATTAAGCCAATTTTACAAGTCATCAAGAGGACTCCGAATTTTATCCACCGCAGAATTCGTTAAATGAGTATATACCAAAGTAGTCCTAATATCCGAATGACTCCCAAAAAATCCTATGTATAGCAAATATAAATCCAAAGCTCAAGCAGCATCTCACAATACGCTTACCTAATAAAAACCTTTAATTCAATTAAGTAAACCAAAAAAAAAAAGTTGAGTTTTTTTATTTCAATTTAGGCAACTGATAAATACTATATTCTTGTCTCTTAATCAGTAAATTCCCACGATTTGGTTGCACCGAAGTACCAAAGCCTTTGTTCAAAATTACTATATAGCTAAGTCCTAAATTAGCCAAACTATCCAAATAATGTTCTTGCTCAAATTCATAAGAATGAGCGAGCCAGCCTTTATGTCCTAGAAAATATATTGGCGAAGGATTATCTCCTGAATTGACCAAGATCAAATCTTTTTGATGGGCTATCAAATCCAATTCTTTTCGCGCATCTAAAACAACAGCCAAGTCTGGATTTATCCTAAAATCATGGACATGATTAAGAAGATTTTCGAAAATTACGATAAAAAAAAGACTATAAAAAAGCCATTTTTTATCGATATGATTTAATCCATAGCCTACGAAGAGCGCCATAACAGGCACATAGGGAATAATATAATAGTTTTGCAAGGAAAAGAAATGACCACCCTTAAGCATGATAACTAAAAAACTTAAACTTGTAAGTACCAAAATAGCGAGGAGTTTTTTATTTTTTTTGGAAATGGCTAGCGAAATGCCAAATAAATACAAGAAAAATCCGATATATTTCATCGCATCTTCCATAAATCGAAGCAAAACAAATCTCCAATGCCCAACTAATTCTGAGAAGCCTTGTTTGAGCGACATTCCTAAGAAATAATGACTGAATTTATAGGTTTCGAGCAAATGCCCATTCCAATGAAAATACCAATAAAATGAAGGCATGCTCATCACAATTGCGGTAAAATAAAGGAGAAAAATGCTTTTTTTATGTTCCGAACATTTAGGGAGATATAGGAGCAAAAGGCAAAATCCATAGGCCATAGGCAGTTTGGAGAGCATACCGAATAGTCCGAAGAAAAATCCTAAGACCAGAAATTTACTTTGACTTAGTCGGATATAGGCATCATAATAATACAAACTAATCATCACCAGAGAAGCGGCGAAAGTGTCGGGCATGGATTTTCGGGCGAAGATAAACCAAATCGAGACGCTGAGTATTATCGTGCTGAGATAGGCTATTTTTGGGGTGAAATGATTTCTGACCAATAAAAAATAAGCATATAGTCCCAAACTTGTCACAAATAAATTGATTAGCCGACCACTGATATGATTTTCGCCAAAAATTTCATAAGAACCAGCAATCAAAATATTGAGCAAAGGAAATTCCATAGGTGTAATGCCCGATAAATTGCCTGCGAAATCAACTCTAGGAAGCCAAATGCGCCAATCCAAGTCAAAGAAATTTTGACTAACCATAAGCACGCAAGTCTGACGCCAATTATGCATAGTTTCTAAGGCAGGTAAATCTATACCATAAAGCCTTAGCATAAAGAAAAATAAGAGTATCCAGAGGATATCTACTTTTAAAAACTTAATACGGTCAATCAAGAAGCGAATGAAGAATTTATAAGTAATGCTAAGAGACTAAATTGCGCGTGGCTCCAAATTTTTCGAAATTTTTCTCAAATGCGTTTACTAATTCATTAGCTTTGGTGTCATAAGCTGATTTATCAGACCAAGCGTCTCTTGGATTAAGAATTTCAGATGGTACGCCAGGACAAGATTTAGGAATTTCTAACTGAAAAATAGGGTCTTTGAAATATTCGATCTGATTTAAGGTACCATCTAAAGCGGCACTAATAAGGGTTCTGGTATAAGATAATTTCATTCGGCTTCCTACACCATATACGCCTCCAGTCATACCGGTATTGATCATCCATACATTTGCTTGTGCTTCTTTGATTTTTTTGGTGAGCATTTCAGCGTATTTCTGAGGGTGCAAAGGCAAGAATGGAGCACCAAAGCAGGCGCTAAATGTAAGCTGTGGTTCAGTTACTCCCGCTTCTGTGCCGGCGACCTTGGCTGTGAAGCCACTCATGAAGTAGTAAGATGCTTGCTCCTTGGTTAGTTTTGATATCGGAGGAAGAACTCCGTATGCGTCATAAGTCAAGAAAAAAATATTTTTAGGAATTCCACCTAATGAAGGAATTACGGCGTTTTCTATATGATTGATTGGATAACTAACGCGCGTATTTTCTGTGATGCTTGAATCTTCAAAGTTTATTTTATTGGTTCCTTCAAAGAATTTAATGTTTTCTACAATGGCACCGGGTCTAATTGCGGCGTATATTTCAGGTTCTTTTTCTGCTGTAAGGTCGATACATTTAGCATAGCAGCCTCCTTCGAAATTAAATACTCCTTGGTCATACCATCCATGTTCATCATCTCCGATAAGTTTGCGTTTAGGGTCTGCGGACAAGGTTGTTTTGCCTGTACCGCTTAAGCCGAAGAAAAGTGCGGTATCACCTTCTTGACCAATATTAGCGGAGCAGTGCATTGGTAGAACGTTGCGGTTTACTGCTAGTTCAAAATTGAGTACGGTGAAGATGCCTTTTTTGATTTCACCGGTATACCCTGAACCTCCGATTAAAGCTATCTTGTCTTTGAAGCTCAGGATAGAGAAATTTCCTTGTCTTGTCCCGTCTTCAGAAGGATTTGCTTCGAAACCTGGAGCACAAATGATAAGCCAGTCTTCTTTGAAAGTGTTTTTTTCTGATTCAGTTAAATCTATAAACATGTTTTGTGCAAATTGAGCTGACCAGGGAAACTCACACACGGTCCTTATATTTACTTTGTAGTCATCATGAGCACATGCTTTGGCGTCTGTGACATAGAGTTCTTTGCCTTGAAGATAGGAGATCATTTTATTCATCAAGGGTTTGAATTTGGATGATTCAAATTTATTGTTGAAGCTAGAGCTCCAATCTACTTGACTGTCAGTAATAGTATCGTAAACGAGGTATTTGTCTTTTGGGCTTCGACCAGTATATTTCCCAGTTTCGATACAAAGCGCACCAGTGTCATTGAGTACACCAAATTTTTTGTCTATGCTATGCTGGACAAGGGTTTTGGAGTCGAGCCTCCAATGAATGGGTTGATTTTCTGAAAAACCGAGATAAGAGAGCGATTGATTCATAAAAAGAAGTTTTAGATTACAAAGATAATGAATATTTTTTTTAACACTTAACACTTTATTTTTATGTATTTTTGTCAAAACAATTTTTATGTTATTAATTCTAATAGTTACGGTTCTAGCTTCCATGTATGGCTTTAGCAATCCTAGTTTCGTAGATAAAATGTCCTTGAAGCCATATGCTATATCGAGATATAGAGAGTATTATCGATTTATAACTCATGGTTTCGTGCATGCGGACTATATGCATTTATTTTTTAATGCGTTCACTTTTTATTTTGCAGCGCAAACGGCTGAAATGATATTTGGTGTTTTGTTTATACCTATTTATTTGCTCGCTATAGTTGTCAGTAGTTTGCCGGATTATTTTCAGAACAAAAATAATGCTTATTATGGCGCTATAGGAGCGAGTGGAGGAGTGAGTGCGGTGCTTTTTAGTCTTTTGCTTTTTAGTCCTTGGGGTATCGTACGTGTTTATTTCATTCCGGTATATTTTATCATTTTTGGCATTTTGTATTTGATGTATTCGTATTATATGTCCAACCAAAATACTAATGTGGGTCATAGAGCGCATCTCTGGGGCGCTATTTTTGGGTTGGTGATTACCTTATTGCTTATACCTGACTCTGGGCGTATATTCTTGGAGCAATTAATCTATAAAAATCCTTTTGCCCGATAGTTATGATTTGCTATATCACTAGAAAAGAACATTTCAATGCCGCTCATAAACTCTTCAATCCCAATTGGGACAAAGAAAAAAACGAACTAGTTTATGGGAAATGTGCCAATGAAAATTGGCACGGGCATAATTTTGAGCTCTATGTCACAGTTCGTGGAACACCAGACCCTGAGACTGGCTTCATAATCGATGCCAAGCGACTCGGAAAAATCATCCAAGACCACGTCACAGAAGTCCTCGACCACAAAAACATCAATCAAGACATTCCTTATTTCAAGGATAAATTGACATCTATAGAAAATATAGTCGTATGGATTTATGAAACGCTAAGGCCACATTTACCTCAAGGAGCTCTTTATAAGGTAAAATTAGTCGAAACTGAGAATATCTTCGTGGAGTATATGGGAGAGAATAATCTCTAGATTAATTTTTCTAAGCTTTCGTAGTATTCTTGAAGTTGCTGCTGCACTTTTTCATATTGATTCAGTAAGTCCGTATCGTTGCCTAAGGATAGTTTTTCTTGAAGTTTGAGGATTTTTTCTTCGGTTTGGCTGATTTTTTGTTCTAAAAATTTAATTTGCTTGGTATTGTCCTTTTCTAATGAAGGAATTGGCTTATTGAATTGGTTTGCTTTCGTATTTGAAGATTTATCTAAGAGAAAACTCTGCTCAAAGGCTCTAAAACTCGCTACAGATTTCTTTTCCATAAATTCATCGATACCACCGAGATACTCTTGGATTCCTTGTTCCGAAAACTCAAAAGTCTTATTGGTCAGGCCACTGAGAAAATCTCTGTCGTGGGATACAATGATAAAGGTACCTTCAAATTTGGCTAATGCATCTTTTAGCATGGCTTTGGCGCGGATATCTAAGTGATTGGTCGGCTCATCGAGCACGAGGAAATTATAGGGATGTAGCATGAGTTTGCACAATGCGAGGCGACCGCGCTCTCCTCCGGATAGGACTTTGACTTTTTTCTCGACCTCGTCATTAGAGAAAAGAAAAGCACCTAATAGTGAACGCACTTGCGTACGAATATCGCCTAAGGCTTCATCATCTATGGTTTGGAAGACTGTTTTATTTCCGTTGAGTTCATCAGATTGCTCTTGTGCGAAATAGCCCATATCGACATTATGTCCAAATTCTAATTTTCCTTGATATTCCTTAATAGCATCAGCGATGATTTTGACCATAGTAGATTTACCCATACCATTTTTTCCGACGAAAGCGACCTTGTCCCCTCGGAGCACCTCAAAATCAAAGCCTCGAATGACTTGTTTTTCTCCGAAACTCTTCTGAATACCTTTAGCAGTCACGACCATTTTGCCTGATGGTGGCGCTTTGGGAAATCTAAACCGCATGACAGCATTGTCTTCGTCTTCGAGCTCGATGCGTTCGATTTTATCGAGTTTTTTGATTAAGGACTGCGCAAAGGATGCTTTATTGGCTTTAGCACGAAATCTATCGATATTGCGTTCTATTTGTTTGATTTGATCTTGTTGGTTTTTCTGAGCGTTTTGCATCAGGGATTTACGCTCTTCTTTCTGTATCAAATATTTGGAATAATTTCCTTTGTATTCCTCTACTCTAGATAGGCTAATTTCAAATATTTTCTCAGTTACATTATCCAAAAAAGTAATATCGTGACTCACTAAGACTACGGCACCTTCGTATTGTTTTAGGAAATGCTCTAGCCATAGAATACTTTCGATATCGAGGTGATTGGTGGGCTCATCGAGAAGTAGGACATTAGGTTTTTTAAGCAGGATTTTAGCGAGCTCTACCCGCATTTGCCAGCCGCCACTCAATGAATTCATAGGTTTATCGAAATCTTCTCTATTGAACCCAAGACCAAATAGGATTTTTTCTATGGAGACCGCTACTTGATCTAAAGCATTGATATCGATATGGGTTTGTATTTCAGTGAGCTCGTCTATTAGTGCCATATAAGCATCTGATTCGTAATCATCTCTTGTTTCGAGTTCTGTAGTAATGTTTTGCATGCGTTTTTGCTGCTCGAGCATCTCTTCGAAAGCTGATTTGGCCTCTTCGAAAACGGGTAAATTGGAGGGTTTCTGAAAATCCTGTGTTAAAAGTGAGATTTTACATTCTTTGGGTTTGTTAAATTGACCTTCATCGAGACTATATTGACCTACGAGGGCTTTGAGCAAAGTGGATTTTCCTGCGCCATTTCTGCCTACTAGGCCTATTCTGTCTGTGGCATTGATGAGAAATGAAATATTTTCGAAAATTGGTCTTGCGCCGAATCTTAAAGTTATATTTTGTGCTGAAAACATTGAAATTTGCTTAAAAAGTATAGTTAAAAGTATGCAAAGATAGCAAATCTATGAATATTTTGATAGAATTTATTTTCAAAAAAACTATATTTGTCTGCCAAATTATTATTCGTTTATGAAAATTAGTATCGTCGTTCCTTGCTATAATGAAGCCGAAGTCATCACCGAGACAAACCAAAGGCTAAATTCAGTCCTATCGGCTCATTTCACCCAATACGAAATCCTCTATATCAACGACGGTAGCCAAGATAACACCAAAGCAAAAATCCTCGAACTCAAAGACCATTTTCCGCAAATAAAACTTATCGATTTATCCCGAAATTTTGGGCATCAGCCAGCAGTATCGGCCGGGATTAAATTTGCTCAAGGCGATTATATTATTATCATTGATGCAGATTTGCAAGACCCACCTGAGCTTATTCCTGATATGGTCTCAATGGCACAAAGCATGAGCGCCAATGTCGTGTATGCTGTTCGAGAATCTAGGCAAGGTGATACTTGGTTCAAGAAAATCACTGCGAAGTATTTCTATCGAATCGTCAATGCGTTGTCTGAGACAAAATTACCTTTAGATACAGGAGATTTTCGATTAATCGACAGAAAAGTAGCAGATGTCTTCAATCAAATAGAAGAAAAACAAAAGTATATTAGAGGTTTAATTAGTTGGATAGGCTTTTATCAAGTGCCTATCAAGTATCATCGTGAAGAGCGATTTGCGGGTTCGTCTCATTATCCCTTATCCAAAATGATTCAGTTTGCTATGCGTGGCATGCTTTATTTCTCCAAGAAACCACTTACTTTAGCTACCAATATTGGTTTAATATTGGTTTTGATTAGTGTGTTGCTCTTGATAGCTCAATTTGTGAAATGGATATTTTTTCCAGCGACTTTCGTTTTAGGTTGGCTGTCGATTTATGGAGCGATAGTATTCTTTGGCGGAATTCAACTGCTTACGATAGGCATTCTCGGCGCATATATCGGGAGTATTTTCGATGAAATCAAGAACCGTCCTGAGTATATTGTTAATCAAGTAATTTAGGCTCAGCGTTTGAATTGAAACTATAAATCTAATGAAATGAATATTTATAATTTTGTTTTGAATTTTTTGCTTTTTTTTAACTATGTATAAGAATCAAAAGGTCGTTGTGGTTATGCCTGCCTATAATGCATCCAAGACTTTGGAAAAAACCTATCGAGAAATACCTTTTGATTTGGTCGATGAAGTCATTTTGGTTGATGACCATTCCTCTGATGACACTAGTGAAAAAGCTAAAGCACTTGGTATAAATCATGTGATTCGCCACGATATCAATAAAGGCTATGGCGGAAATCAAAAAACCTGCTATCAAAAATCTTTAGAAATTGGAGCGGATATCGTAGTGATGCTACATCCTGACTATCAATACACGCCACTTCTACTCACAGCGATGATTTCTATACTCGGCAATGGCCTCTATGATGTGGTTTTCGCGTCTAGAATTCTCGGAAAAGGCGCACTTAAAGGAGGAATGCCGATGTATAAATATATAGCAAATCGATTTTTGACTTTGTTTCAGAATATCGTCATGAATCAAAAACTCTCGGAATATCATACTGGTTATCGAGGATTTACTCGAAAAGCACTGGAAAGTATCCGCTTTGATTTGAATTCAGATGATTTTGTATTTGATAATCAAATGATCGCACAACTTTTTTACAAAGGGTTTGAATGTGGCGAAGTGACTTGTCCTACTAAGTACTTCGAGGAAGCTAGTTCGATTAATTTCAAACGAAGTATGATTTATGGTTTAGGCTGTGTAAAAACGGCTATAGAATATCGATTGAGCAAATGGGGTCTTGACAGTTTTGATTATCTCAAAGAATGATTTATATGCACAAGGATAAACAATTTGGTTTTATTTTATTTCCTGTATTTTTATTTTTGGTGTCTTGGCTCAGATATTTTACCACGATGACCTTAAAGGTAGATGGAAACAATATAGAGCCACTTTGGTTGAATTATGTGACAATGACCCTACTGATTTTAAGCTATATATGGTTTTATCGAGGGTTATATGATTTGATTTTTAATCAAGATTTTCAGTTAAGTCAGATTAGGTGGTATGTTTTGGTGTTTCTGGGGTCAAGTTTTTTTACTCTGCCGCTTTTGAGCAACGATGTTTTTAGTTTATGGGCCTATGCGGAAGCCTATTTGAGGAATATTTCTATATATAAAGTTTTTGATGCAAATCTTCACTCTAGCTTTGGGGCTTATGTCCATGAGAATTATGCTCAATTAGCTTGTAAGTATGGACCTATCAATGTGATGTTGCTCTGTGGTGCTATAAAAATAGCTGGGACTAATCTTTGGCCTTTGTTTTGGATGACGAAGCTCGTTTTTTTACCTTTTGCTTTTGGTTATGCTTATGTTAGTTATTTGATGATAAGGGATTTTGGTAAGCGATATTTGATTTGGTTGTTTATTCCAATATGGTTCGTTCAAGGTTTAGGGCAGTTTCACAATGATTTGATTTCTGTTTTTTTTATTGCATTAAGTGTTTATTTATTGCAAAAAGACAAACTGTATTGGGGTATTTTGATGTTGAATTTTGCCGTGCTCGCTAAGCTCACCTATCTTCCGTTTCTTGGTTTACCGCTTATGATGTATTGGCAAAGAAATAAAATTATCATTGATTTAGTATGCCTAAAAATAATTTTTGTACAAATTCTCAGTCTTTGCTTGATTGGTTTTTTGGTATATGTTCCATTTATTGAATCTTTTATGGACGTTTTTTTGCCTATTTTAGCACTAAATACCGAACGTCCTGCAGGGACTTTTTCGGATTTGGCCTCTTATATCATGAGTTTTTTTAATGGTGATTTACAGGGAAATTTTCTAGTCACCGTACCTGTTTTTAAGCGAATTGCCCTTGTTTTATGGAGTGCTTTGTCGATTTGGTATGTTCGAAATTACAAAAGAACCTATAGTCCTCATTTGTTTTTATTACATTTTTTCATTATCTTAATTTTTATTTACTCTCATCGATTTTTGGCTTGGTATCTCATGGTTATTCCTATTTTTGTAGTCATGGAAGAGCGGGTTGATTGGCTTAAATGGATTTATTGGATGTCATTTTGGGTGATGTTTGGGGATTTCGCTATCGCAGTAGATACGGATAATCTTCTTGGTCAAGTGTTGATGGTACTCGGTACAGTCATTCCGATATTAGGATTCTTTTATTTACTTCCTTCTCGGCTTAAGCCACAATAGCTTTCGATTACTTCAGTTTTTGAAGAATTAATTTATTCTAAATATCCATAAATTTAAAAAAAATAAAGCTACTCTGAAGATTTTAATTAGATTTGTATAATAATTCCCACTTATCACATTTTTTTATGATTTCATTTTCCGCCAAACTCCAAGCCGTCAAAAGTCATTTTGAATTCAACGACCTTTCTCTCGGTTACCGAAAACTAATCGACTGCGTTTTAGATGCACAAGAACCTGAATTTTATCGAGAAATCATCGATATCGAAAATCAAATCGAAATCAATGGACATGACTCAATTGAACAGTCGCGACTTAATGCACTTATCGAAAAGCTAAGTCAAGTAGAAGTTCAAAACAACGTCTCTCAAAATCCTATTCTAAAAGCAGAAAGCATCACTAAATCTTTTGGGAAAGATGGGTTTGGACTAGGGCCAGTATCCCTAAAAATTGCTTATGGCGACCTAATTGGCTTAGTCGGAGAAAACGGCAATGGCAAAACTACTTTAATGAGAATTTTAGCGATGGAGCTCACCAAAGATAGTGGGGAAATCGAATTTGAATTTCAAAAAGACTACAATAATTTGTTTGATTTACGCACCAAAATCACGTATATCCCACAAAGAACACCTACTTGGTACGGGAAACTCGTAGATAATCTCAAATACGCTGCCACGCATTATGGCACAAAACCTGAGCTAAATGAACTCATGGTCAATATGATGATCATACGATTTGGCTTATGGAAATATCGAAAACACAAATGGAGTGAACTGTCTAGCGGCTATAAAATGCGCTTTGAGTTAGCTAGAAATTTCCTAAGAGCTCCTAAAATTATGCTTTTAGACGAGCCTCTAGCTAATTTAGACATCTTAGCGCAGCAATTAATTCTCGAGGATTTAAAAAATCTAAGTCAGTCTATTTCAAATCCTGTGGGTATTTTACTTAGCTCTCAGCAGTTGTTTGAAGTAGAAAAAGTATCAGATGAGGTCATTTTTCTCAAAGAAGGAAGACCCACACACCTTAAAGAAGCTTTTGAAGCAGTGAGCCATGAAAACGCCATAGAAATAGAAACTATTGCATCTCGTGAAACTTTGCAGCAGGCATTTAACCAAATGGAGAATATTCAAATATCCTTCAACGGAGGTATGTACCAAGTTCATTTTAGCAGTCAATATAGCGGAGAAGATATTCTAAGTAAACTCATCGAACATAAAATACCAATTGGCTATTATAGAAATATCTCAAAAAGCACCAAAAGACTCTTTGTTCATTAACTTAATATCTTATGAAATTATATCGTCAATTTTCGACTTATTTATTAGAACGCTATCCTTTACTTTGGCATTCCAAAGTCTTAGAATTAATCTTTGTAGGCTTATTACTCCATGTTTTTTTCTTTATTTATGGATATCTTTATTCATCTATATATACTTTGAAGGAAACTTATATAAGCAACTATTTCTTTGAAAGTGGTGCGGGCTTCATTATGTTTCTATTTTTTATGATTATCATTGCTTTGTGGGGCTTATGGTATTTCAAACATATAGCTGCCAAAAACTTTTATCCTGTAGGTAACTTTTATTTTCAACGGTTAGCTATTGGACTTATGTTTGGTTTTTTAGTGATGTTTTCTGCTCCGATGTCCTTTAATGCTGGGACACACCTCAAAGCGAGAAATCTCTTTGACCAAAAAACATTTGCAGCCCTATATGATAATTATTTTATGGCTATTCCATTCTTGGTAGAAAATAAGTCTAATTATCATTTCGAAAATAGAAGCTATGATAGCTTCCATAAAAGGTTGATTTATATAAGCCTAAAAGATTACCAAGAAAGTAATTCTGATAAGGATCGATTAGCGGCTAATTTGCCTAAGACGGTGAATGTAATCAATGGAAGTCCTTATTATATTTATACGCAGAGATATGATAGTACCTTTACGATAGTCAACAAAGGCAAAGACACTTGTTGGGATTTTAATGCTTACTATGATAAGTTCTATAATCTCAATGAGATCCCTGATTTCAAAGAAAAACCACATATCAAAAATTTCAAATATGATGAGGATTATGATATGTATGCTACTTATGATTCTAGAAATGTCGATGATTTAATCAATGAAGATCACAATAAAAATGATTTGTATCTAGCTAGAATTCATTATTTTGTAGATTATAGTCCAGATTCTGTGTTGCTTACCCTGCAAAATTTCAAAAAAAATCTTTCCAAACTCAATATCAAAAATAATGAGTTTTATCCAGAGAAGACGTATCAATTGCTAAAAGAAAAAAACTTTTGGGTAACTCAAACCCTAACAATGTCTCCTAATGGAAGCGCAATTGACGAAGCTGCTCAAGCTATGTCAGTAGATGAAACAGATGATACTAAAGTAAATGAAGAGAATCCAAATAACCTAACAGAAATTGATGGTCAAAAAGATGTAGTTAACACCTTGGATTATTCAAGTATTACGACATTATTTAGTAATCTTGATAAGGCACATCAAATGTCTGTATATAATTTCGCAGATTTAGGGACTTTTTATCTTCCTTTTGCTTTAGCCTTTGTCGCTTTGATAGTTTTGTTTGAGTTAGTAAATTTCAAAGATGTAGCCTTATCAATTCCAGTTGGAGGTGCGATATTCTTTGTCATGATGTTAATGGTCATCTTGATGAATATATTTACAAGTGCTTCTATATTTATAGGTTTATTCTTCATGATACTTATCATTTTAGGCATGATATATTCCTTATATTTCAAGCATACTTCAAGGCGATCTATGAATATAATCTATGTGTTGGCTTATGTGGTCTCACCTTTGTTTTTAATTGTTTTGTCTTTTGGCCTGAAGGAAGTCTTAAACGAGGAAGTATATAATTTCTGTACCAAAGAAACTGAGCTAGTCAGTACATATTCTGAAGTGATTCATACAGCAATATTGTATGTATCTCCCTATGTATTGTATTTGATTTTTTTATTTACTTCAAAAGACTTTCTCGCTAAAGAAGAGTAAATTATTATTTTGTGTTTCGATTATTTATTTTTTTGCTTTGTACTTTTGTGAGTTGTCATTCTAAAACCCAAAATATGATGAAAGATTATCCTTATCAATTAAACAAAAATCAATGGAAAGAAAAGCTAGATGAAGCTTCTTATTATGTTTTGCGTGAGCAAGGTACTGAGCGCGCCTATAGTGGCACTTTTCTTTTGGTCAATGAACAAGGTAATTTTAAATGTAAAGGATGTGGTGAAGTGCTATTTGCCTCTGATATGCAATTCGATAGTCATTGTGGCTGGCCTAGCTTCGATAGAGAAGTCTCAGGAGGCAAAATTCTTCAAATCGAAGATAATTCCCATGGAATGCGTCGTACAGAAATCGTTTGTGCTAATTGTGGCGGACATTTGGGGCATATTTTCGATGATGGACCTACACAGACGGGAAAGCGCTATTGTGTCAATTCCTTGAGTTTGCAATTCGAACCAGAAGAGAAACGCCAAGACACTTTAGTGCTCGGGGGCGGATGTTTTTGGTGTGTGGAGACTATCTTTCGGGAGCTCGAGGGTGTCTTAGAAGTCAAAAGCGGCTATGCAGGCGGCAAATTGCCAAATCCTACCTATGAAGCGGTATGCTCTGGTGAGACCGGTCATGCGGAAGTTATTCGAGTAGTGTATGATAATTCCAAAATTAGTTTAGAGACGCTATATAAAGTTTTTTTTGAGAGTCATGACCCTACACAGCTCAATCGTCAAGGCAATGATGTCGGTACGCAGTATCGAAGTGTGATTTTTTATGCAAATGAGTTTCAGAAATCTTTGGCTCAGAAATATATCGCTATGCTTCAGCGAGATATTTATAGTAATCAAATCGAAACTACTTTGGAACCTTTGACTAAGTTTTATGATGCCGAGGCGTATCACGATGATTATTATAACCTCAATAAAGAAAAAAATTCGTATTGTACGGCAGTGATTCAGCCTAAGCGAGATAAAGTGTTGAAGATGAATCAAGCGATTTTGAAGAAATAGTGTTTTAACATGTTTACCTATATCGTTTATACCAATGGCGTTATTCCAGAAAGCGCTATTTCCCAGGAAGCTATCCGCTCCCTTTACCAAGACGCAGGCTGGACTGCTTATACGAGAGATATTGATACTTTAATTCAAGGAATATTGAGTAGTGCTACCGTCATTTTAGCTTATGACCAAGATAAATTAGTAGGTTTAATCAGAGGAATTAGTGATTTTCATACTATTCTTTATATTCAGGATATTTTGGTACTATCCACCTATCAGCGAAAGGGCATTGGGAGAAGTTTAATGGAAAAACTTTTGAAAATTCATCAAAAAGAAAGACAAGTCGTCTTACTCACCGACGTCAATGAACAAACCAAAGGATTTTATGCTGCCCTTGGTTTTTCTGTAAATCAAAACGAAATTTTGAGTTTCTCGTTATCAAAGTAAATTTTTTCTGATTGATTATCAATAAATTAGGTTTTGATGGTTTTTTTTCTGACCCAATGTAACCTATGTTACAGAAGTACTCATTTTTCTGAGCTATTTTTGTACTATTAAAAACAACTCATGGAATACATCGGCTATATCACTTCAATTTTAATCGGAATTTCACTCGGTCTCATCGGTGGAGGTGGCTCAGTACTTACTTTGCCTGTACTCACTTATCTTTTTTTGGTGAAAGAAGAAATGGCTACAGGATACTCTTTATTTATCGTAGGGTTTACGAGCTTGGTGGGAAGCGTCAAATATTTTCAAAATAATTTAGTCGATAAGAAAATGGCGGTTATTTTCGGCATTCCATCTATTCTAGCCGTATCGCTTACTAGAAAATATCTGATGCCATGGATTCCAGACCCAGTATTTAACGTAGGCGGATTAGAAATTTCCAAAGGCATGTTTATCATGATGCTCTTCGCGGTTTTGATGATTTTAGCGTCCTATAGCATGATTCGCAAATCTACTACGCCAGAAGAAAACTCAAACACAGACCAAGGGATTAATTATCCCTTAATAGGTCTAGAAGGTGCAGTGGTGGGTACTTTTACGGGCTTGGTAGGAGCTGGAGGCGGTTTTTTGATTATTCCAGCTTTGGTGATGCTCGGCAAATTGCCTATGAAAATGGCAGTCGGGACTTCTCTAGTCATTATCGCAGCTAAATCCCTCATCGGATTTATTCCTGAGTTGAGTAAACCTATAGATTGGACCTTGCTTTTAGGCGTGACTTTTTTCGCGGTCGTCGGTATCTTTATCGGAGAATTTCTCTCCAAAAAAATCGACGGCAATAAACTAAAACCTGCATTTGGATATTTCATTCTCGTAATGGGTTTATATATCCTTTATGAAAAATTATCTTAACTTCAAACCATAATTCATTAACATTAAAATATTTATACTATGAAAATCGAACAAATTTACACCGGATGTCTCGCTCAAGGCGCTTATTATTTGATTAGCGAAAATGAAGCCATCATCATCGATCCACTTAGAGAAATTAACCCTTATCTAGAGAAACTAAAAGCCGATGGCGTTAAGCTCAAATACATTTTAGAAACGCATTTTCACGCTGATTTCGTATCGGGTCACAAGGATTTATCAGAAGCGACAGGAGCGCCTATTGTATTTGGTCCTACTTCCATGAAACTAGGCTTCGACGCTCACATTGCTTCAGATGGCGAAATTCTAGAATTTGGTAAAGCCAAAATCAAAGTCTTACACACGCCTGGGCATACTATGGAGAGTTCATGTTATTTATTAATCGATGAACAAGGAAAAGAAACGGCTTTATTCTCAGGAGATACTCTCTTCATCGGGGATGTAGGTCGTCCCGATTTAGCTCAGAAAGTCATTGAAGATTTGACTCAGGACAAGCTCGCGAGACATTTATATCATTCTTTGCGAAATAAAATCATGCCT
This sequence comes from Chitinophagales bacterium, assembly GCA_025455685.1. GTDB lineage: Bacteria > Bacteroidota > Bacteroidia > Chitinophagales > JADJOU01 > JALOMB01. Next base: position 17,113 of record JALOMB010000032.1, read on the forward strand.
TTGGCTGATGATATCATCGTATATCCAGCCCATGGTGCAGGTAGTGCTTGTGGCAAAAACATGAGCAAAGAAACTTTTGATACTTTAGGCAACCAAAAGAAAGTGAATTATGCCCTACAAGAAATGAGTGAAGATGAATTCGTCGCCCAAGTTACTGATGGATTGATGCCGCCACCAGCTTATTTTCCGCAGAATGTTATGATGAATATTCAAGGGTATGAAGCTATTGGAAATGTAATCAATCAAGGAATGACTGCTTTGAGCCCAGAAGAATTTGAAGCTAAGGCCAATGAAACAGGTGCTTTGATTTTGGATACGAGAGATGCTCAGAAATTTGCGCAAGGATTTATTCCGAATTCAGTCAATATTGGAATCGATGGGAGTTTCGCCGTATGGGTAGGTACGATGATTCCAGATGTAAGACAAGAAATTCTTTTAGTTACAGAAGAAGGAAGAGAGGAAGAGGTCGTCACGAGACTAGCGAGAGTAGGTTATGACTTTTCATTAGGTTACCTCAAAGGAGGCATAGAAGCATGGAAAGCATCGGGCAAAGAAATCGATATTATTGCGTCAATTTCTGCCGATGAGTTAGCTGAAATCCTCGCAAAAGACCCTAATGCAGCCGTGCTCGATGTACGCAAGGAAAGTGAGAATTTCTCTGAAAATATAGTCGGCGCAATTAATGTACCTCTAGATTATATCAATGATAACATGGATAAAGTAAGCAAAGACAAAACTTATTATGTGCATTGTGCAGGCGGATATCGTTCGATGATTTTCGTATCTACACTTAGAGCCAGAGGTTTTGACAAGTTAATCGATGTAGCAGGTGGATTCAAAGCGATCAAAGATAGTGGCAAAGTGAAAGTCTCAGATTATGTCTGTCCTTCTACCATGCTGTAGTTTTTAATTTTTTTTGGTGGACTCCTAGAAACGTTCATTTCTAGGAGTTGTTTAAATAATAGTTAAAATTATAAAAAATATAAATTATGTTAGATATGTTCAAGAATTTATTCGGAGGTGCAAAAGATTTATCCCAAATCATTACCGACAAAACTTTTTTGGTCGATGTTAGAACGCCAAGTGAGTTTGCTGAAGGTACTGTAAAAGGAGCAGTAAATATTCCTTTGGATGTCTTAACCTCAAATTTAGATAAATTTAAAAATAAAGAAAATATCGTCGTCTTCTGTCGCTCAGGCAATAGAAGCGGTCAAGCAAAATCGCTACTCGATAGAAATAATATCCCTAATGTCACCAATGGCGGCACTTGGGTTAATGTCGCTCAATTTGTAAAATAATCAGATTATGGTCACCTATCTCAAACAATGGAATTTCTTTAGATATTTTCGCTTAGCACTTTCTTTGGCTATGCTAGCTCAGGGCTTGTATGCGCAGGACAAAATCATGATAGGCTTTGGAGTTTTGTATTTATTGCATACTTTGTTTTTCAAAGGTTGTAGTGGAAATTCTTGTGATATTTAATTTATTATGATGAAAAGAAGCACTTTTATCTTATTCTTGTCTTTGATGCTTTCACTTACTCAGGCATGTGCTCAGTCAAATGCACAGGGATTGGTCTCAGTTTCTGAATTTGAACAAGTCATTCGAACCGATAATATTCAGTTAATCGATGTACGAACTCCAGAAGAATTTCAACAAGGCAATATCCCAAATTCTTTAAATATTGATATCTACAGAGAAGACTTTGAACATGAAATCAATAGTTTGGATAAATCAAAACCGCTTGCGATATATTGCAAGTCAGGTGGTAGAAGTGCTTCCGCTGTAGAGTTAGCCCACAAACTGGGATTTAAAAAAATCTACGAGCTCGATGGAGGCTATATGGCTTGGGAAAAAAGCAAAGGATTAGGCGAATTGACCAATAAATTTTCCAAAGAAGATTTAGATAAAATTCTACAAGAACATCCTTTGGTCATTGTCGATTTCTATGCTCCTTGGTGTGCGCCTTGTATGAAAATGATGCCTTCCTTGGATAGTTTACAGCAAACTTATAAAGGCAAACTTCAACTTGTAAAAATAAATTATGATGACGCCAAAAAATTAGCTAGAGCGTTACAAGTACAGAAAACGCCTCATCTTTTGATATATCAAAACGGAAATCTTATGAGTCAATTAACTGGATTTCAATCTAGAGAAGCTATAGAAACTCAAGTCAAACCTTATTTATCTTATTAAAAAAAACAATATGACAAAATTTCAAGAATTAATCAATTCAGAAAAACCTGTTTTAATCGACTTTTATGCCGATTGGTGTCAGCCCTGTCAGATGATGAAGCCCATACTCGCCAAAGTAAAAGAAAACGTAGGTGAGACAGCACAAATCATCAAAGTAGATACAGAAAAGCACCCAGAATTGTCTCAAAGCCTTAATATTAGAGGAATTCCTACACTGATGATTTTCCAAAAAGGAGAATTAAAATTTAGACATAGCGGAATGCTCGATGAGCAGACCTTAGTGTCAGAAATCAACAAATATGTTAATTAAACTTAAATAATAAAATTATGACTTTACCTTGGTATATTGCCGGACCACTTATCGGACTTACAGTTCCCACTTTATTAATTATAGGAAATAAAACCTTTGGCATATCATCATCGCTTAGGCATGTGTGTGCTTCGTGTTTTCCTGCGGGTATAGATTTTTTTAAATACGACTGGAAAAAAGAAATCTGGAATATATTTTTCGTTGTAGGTATTTTTATCGGCGGTTTTATCGCGGGACAATTCCTAATGGACAATCAACCAATCCTCGTCTCAGAAGGTATGCAAACATATTTTACTAAAATTGGAGTTACAAATTACAGTGGTTTAGTTCCTCAAGATATTTTTTCTTGGGAAAAACTCTTTACTTTAAAAGGCTTTTTGATGATGGTCGTCGGTGGCTTTTTGGTGGGCTTTGGCACGAGATATGCAGGCGGCTGTACTTCGGGACATGCCATTATGGGTTTGTCTAATTTGCAATGGCCGTCTTTGGTTGCTACGATTAGTTTTATGATTGGCGGAGTGATTAGTAGTTGGTTTATAGTACCTTTTATCATGAATTTACCTTAATCAAAATTTTAATTAATTATGGCACATCATCAAATCCTCATGGTAGGCGCTGGAAACGCAAATATTAGTTT
>JALOMB010000106.1 GCA_025455685.1 Chitinophagales bacterium
CTAGATGTGGTATAGGAGAGATCACTATACCAGAAAACGAACCAGGATCATCCATCATGACAGGAAAAGTGAACCCTACACAATCCGAAGCATTGACTATGGCTATGGCACAGGTAATGGGCAATGATGTAGCTATCAACATAGGTGGTATGAGTGGTCATTTTGAACTAAATGTATTCAAACCAGCGATGATATTTAATTTCCTAATGTCTGCCAATCTGATAGGCGATGCATGTGTTAGCTTTAATGAACACTGTGCTGTAGGAATAGAAGCCAACTTGCCAAGAATTAAATTTAATTTAGATAATTCCTTGATGTTGGTGACGGCATTAAATACAAAAATTGGATATGACAGAGCCGCTGATATCGCCAAAAAAGCACATAAAGAAGGTACCACATTAAAACAAGCAGCACTCGATCTCGACTACCTTACAGCCGATGAGTTTGATGCTTGGGTGAAGCCCGAAGAAATGATATAAAAGTATTACAATGAAGCATATAAGTTGGTATATAGCCGGAATACTCATCTTTAGTGGTTGTAAGACATATAAGCCAACTTATGTTTATGAGCCCAAAAATATTTTACTGACCGATTATGGTAAGATTTCAAATTGGGCGGCGCATCCCGACAAAATGGATGAATCTGACCGTACACCAGAGGGAAATATCGCGACATTTGATGGTTTAATGGCTGATGTATTTTTCCTACATCCTACGACTTACACAGGAGATAAAAACCAAGAAGACTGGAATGGTCCAGTAGGTGATCCATCATTGGACAAAAAAACCGATGAAGGTACCATAAGATTTCAGGCTAGTGCCTTCAATTATGCTGGTAGGGTATTTGCTCCTAGATACCAGCAAGCACATCTTCACGTATATTTTACGGAAGACAAACGATCAGCGGCAAGAGCATTGGATGTGGCATATCTTGATATAGAAGCCGCTTTTGAATATTATCTGAAATACGAAAACAAAAACCGTCCCATCATCATAGCCGCACACAGTCAAGGCACTACACATGCGGAGAGACTACTCACAGAGTTTTTTGATGGTAAATCATTACAGTCGCAACTTGTAGCCGCATATTTACTAGGCATGCCTGTGAAAAAAGACAAGTACAATCAAATAAAACCCTGTAAAGATAGTACTGATACTGGGTGTTATATATCTTGGAGGACATTTAAGAAAGGATACACACTTCCTTCAGATATTTCTTCTGACGACGTATTAGTAACCAACCCACTATCTTGGACCACACAAGAACATTACATGCCCAAAACTTCGAATAAAGGTACTTTGCTTTTTGATTTTAACAAAATATATCCATCTTTAGTAGATGCTCAAGTCAATAAAGACATTCTTTGGGCTACCAAACCGAAATTCAGAGGAAGTATCTTTTTGCGTACTAAAAACTATCATCCAGCAGATGTCAATTTTTATTATTTCAATATCAGAGAAAACGCAAAGCTCAGGGTTGAGATGTTTTTGAAGGGGAAAACTAAATACTAAAGATTTGATTTTCGACTTATCGATTAGCGATAATGCATTAAAATATTTTGTTTGCCGGAATAAGTGTGAAATTTGAATGTATGCCATAATGTATCATTAAGATATCGACAAATATTCTTCAAAACTGATATTTGAATGGCCTTATAAAACTAAAAATATGGTATATTTGTTGAAGTATTAGATAACAATATATTTTTCATAGCATGGCATTTCAGTATTCTTCATTTTTTAGTTACCGACGTAATCAAGGTCAAAGGATGTTTATGCGTAACTTAAGGGACATTATTCAAACTGAAGGTACAAATGCCACGGGTCATGCGGAAGTGTTTTTTGATGAAGATAGTATTCACTGGGGACAAGAATTCGATAGAGTTATTTATCCAGCGATTTCCAATTCATATTCATTCATACTTATATTAACGCCACATTACTTGCATATAGAAAATCTTTGGTGTGCAAAGGAAATTTATAGAGCGATTCAATTTGAAAATGCAATTCGCGAACACTTAAGTAATCAAGAATGGTGTTTTATTTTTCCACTCATATATCGCGGTCCAGTTTCAGCTTTGCCAAATCAAATAAACACGAAAAACGCTATTTTTCTGAATGTATATGAAACAGAAATAAGCAACAATATTAGGACGAATGAGATTACAAGATTTCAACAACAAATACACGACACTTTATTTGAAAATTATAAGTTGATAGCAGAATTAGAAAATCCTGATATTGAAATGATCATAGAGAATCTCGAAATACCAAATGATGATACGATAAGAGTATGGGTACAAGAACAAAAAATGAATGCAAAAGTCGCAGAATCACAAACCCTTCCAAAACTTAAGTAAAATGAAAGATATATTTGAGCATAAAGGAGAAACAATTACATTTTATTCTTATAAAGGTGGAGTGGGACGTAGTATGGCTTTGATCAATACAGCATGTCTATTAGCTTTAAAAGGCAAAAAAGTTTTGATTATCGATTGGGATTTAGAAGCGCTAGGACTACATTCATTTTTCAATGGTCAAATTAAAGATAGAGACCTAGGGCTAGTAGATTTTGTAATCCAAATGCAAAAAGACATAAAAAAGAAAAAGCTAAATTTTGAAGAAGAAATTCTACCTCATATCGCATCGATTATTAGTAAATTTATTAAAAAAGACCTAAAATTAGGAAAAGATAAAAAAGTGGTTTTAGACATCATCAAAGCAGGGAAATTTGATGACTCTTATTCAGATAGAATGTCAAGTATTGATTGGATGCAGGTGTACAAAGACACTCCAGCACTTTTCAGATCTATGGCATACCATCTGGAAGATGAATACGATTACATATTGATAGATTCGAGAACAGGCTTAGCAGACACAGCAGGTATTTCTACCATGTTGATGCATTAGGAAGTACGCGGGTGTTAACTGATATCAATGGTATGGTTAGCGATCGTTACATTTATGATGCTTTCGGGCAGATTATTCAGCAGGTAGGTACGACGGAGAATAAGTATCTTTTTGCTGGAGAACAGCGAGATACTGCGACTGGATTAGATTATCTCAGAGCGCGGTATTTGAATCCCTCAACGGGGAGATTTGTCAGTCGGGATACTTTTGTGGGCGATTGGAACAGTCCAGTAACCCTCCATCGTTATCTCTATGCTAATGCTAATCCCGTCATGTTTGTCGATCCGAGTGGTTTGACTTCTTTGAATGAGCTTATAGAAGCTAATAAAATCAAACAAATATTGGAGCAAACTACAAATATTGGTCTCAGATTTTTAAATGTTCTCGAAAAGGTGGACAATACCGTTTCGGTAGTTAATTCTATATGGGCGATGTTTAATATATTAGAAAATCCATCCTCCGCTGGATTTCAGTTAAGCCAAAATATCAAGTTTAATACAGTACCCAAGATGGACGAAGCTATTACCTCTTTACGTGCTAATACTGGGAAAATTATTGGAAAAATTTTATACACAAAACTTCCGGCAGAGATTCCCATTTTCAGAAATTTTTTCAATTCTAGTAATTCTCATTATGTCTTCGTATTACCTTCTTTTATCCCTGTTAGTAGCAGTATTTCTATCCCAACTGGCATAAAAATACATAAGAGAGATTTGCATCTTGGATATAACGATGAGTGGGGTCGTCTATTTGGTATAGAAATGTCTAAACCTGGAGATGAGTTGAAATTCTTTAGAATGGATTTTCATGCTTTTATGCACCAAAATGGACCAGGCAATAAAGATTGGGATACTTGGCAGGATGGCAATTTTCACTATCATATACCTAAACACTAGCAATGTATTATTTAGCATTTTTCATTGATTATCAACCATTTTTTGCAAAAAAACTGAAGTCATGGTTATCTAATCGGAAAAATTATACTTCTGTCTTAATTGATGAAACCACTAACCACAACTCTGTACCTATTGCTTATTTCTTAAAATGCATAGCAGAAAATAGACATTATTATCGCGAAGAGCCTTGGTATTCTCGTTATGCTTGGAATTGGTATATTCATGGCAAGTGCAATCGTGATGTCAATCTTTCTGAGTTTCCCGCATTACAAAACACAATATTGTTTAAGTCTTTAGAGACTTTGAACAACACTTTAACCTGGATGGCAGACACATATGAATGGACTATTTTACCTTGGAGTAATCTAATAAGGTTTCGGAGTTTTGTATTTATAGCAAAAGATAAATATCTACGAGACAAATTCATACAATGCTCTTCTAATAATTATACAATATCATTTTTATCTAACAATCAATTAGATTTATTTATAAAATCCTATGATGTATCTAATCAATTTAGTCAAACAACAAAAGGAATAGTTTTCCAAGAAAACATTAATACACTATCTAAAATTTGGAATGCTTGTGATTGTGATAGAGTCAATCCATTGCTATTAACTAATGTTGATTTTAAAAAGTATTTTTTGTCAGATCGGCAGCAAGCTCTTCTAAAAAGTTATGATACAAGCGACAGTTATTCAAAAAAATGGAGTATTTATAATATCAAAGACAAAGAATATTTTGAATTGATTTCTAGAGAAATAATTGGTGACAAAAGTAACAAAACAGCTTTTTGGATTCCTCAGACTGCTGATATAAGCAAATTGATAAAACTTTTAACAAATACGGAATCAATTGATACAAGTTATTCCGATCTGATTTACTTTAAAGACTTCCTGAATATTAGTGAATGGATATATGGATTTAGCAGAGATTTTGATGCCCCAGACGCAAATAACTGCTCATTATTGATTAGTCAAAATAGTAATATATTAGCAGCAATTGACTTGTTTAGAACAGAAAAAAACTCTGATTTTTACTTGTCAATGCCCAATCAATACTACAACTTATTGACTGCTTTTTAGATAAACCTATTGATTTGCAATTGTTTCTTTATTACCGAATAACGCGCCCATTATCACCTCTACCGCTCCCACCAGCGCAGTAGCTAACACCACCCTCAGTTATCAAGTCATCGCCACCGATGCTGATGCGAATATCCTCAGTTATGTGGTAGACACCGCTTCAGAGGGAATGGTAATTGATAATAATGGGTTAATTACTTGGAATAATCCAGTTATTGGCAATCATAAAATAATAGTTACAGCAAGTGATGGTCAAGGAGGTATTGTTGCTCAAGAATTTACCCTGAATACCCGGACAAATAATGCGCCAACCATTACGTCTACACCCAAAACTCAAGTGGAAGTTGGTAATACCTATCGTTATGATGTAATAGCTAAAGATATTGACGGTGATAGTCTCACCTACCAATTAGACGATGTATCTAAAGCTAAGGGAATTAATATCGATAGTTTAGCGGTACTTAAACATTTAATAGAGTAAAATCGACTGAAACCCTTTGCCAATGAGTATTTTACTTCGATCGATGTAAATTGGTATTATATCTTGGTTTGAGCAGTTTTCCCTTGCTCGAAGTAAATCTCCTTACCTGTATAGGTTTAAGCCTATTTTGGCAATCTTTTTGTCTAAGTACTGTTAGGCAGAATTAGTTGGAAACCCACTAATATCCATACTGGAACCCATGATATTACTATCATTGTCAAGGATACATTAGGAGCGGTTATAACTCAAACCTATAATCTGATAGTCACTGCGGATAACATTGCACCAACCATTAATTTATTACGAAGTAGTAATATTGGTTATATCGGTGAAACAGTTTCCTTCCAAGTAAATGCCACTGATAATGTTTGTTTACGGACTAGTTTAAAACGGGATTTAACCTATGAACAGTTAGGTATTACGTACCGTTGGGTTTCAAGATGGAGACAGGGTGTTTATCACTCTTCCGGGTGGGAAAAGAGAAGGATTTACCTTTAAAACACAAGCGATCGATTCTAGTTATGCCAGAATATTTGGACGAGTATATGCGCCAAGTTTTGTACCAGATAAAGGGGTGACTAGTACCTTAACCGTTCCAGGTGCGCAATACATAGATAATACAGCAACCAATCAGTTCGCCACTAGTTCCAGTGGAAATGTTAATAATATCCTGATATATAATGCTAATGGCGATTTAGTCAATTTAGCAGGAAGACCCTATCGACCAGAGGATGAGGGGTTTGGGAATCGGTACTTGTTAACCAGTAAGGATGGTACGGTTTATGAGATTAATGCGACG
>JALOMB010000033.1 GCA_025455685.1 Chitinophagales bacterium
ACCTCCTAAATCAACAGCATAAGGTGCTACAAAAACATTACCACCTGTTGATGAACTTAATGGGGTGTAAGTTGAAGAACTCATTAAACTTGACCCCAAACCTATAAATCCATTTGACGAAACTGTAAAAGCTGTATAGTTTGTGCCCGCAAAATTAAAGGTAAAACCCGATAAACTACCCGAAGCAATACTATAAGTGTTGTCATCAAGCGAAGAACCAGAACCTAAAACTATGGGAGAAACTAAAGGCGTAAATGTGCCATTACTTTGCGAGAATGCATATTGCGATGCATTTTGCCCCAACATCGTAGTCGTCTGTGAGAGGACGCCTAGTAGTAAGAGCAAAAAGGTGAGGCATTTTTGAGTGCGTTTGAGCGGTCTATTAGATGGATTGGCCGCTATTTGTTTTAGTAAATGTTGATTCATATACGATAAATTTTCGTCAAACTTAACTAAAAAAAATTAATTAAAATAAAAAAACATGTTTTTAATTTTAAAAACATAAAAAATGCCTCGAAAATAAAGAAACTTAGAAATCAAAAAAAAATAAACAAGTTTTCCACATTTTGAAAAACTCAAGCGTAAATTACATCATTAAAATATATTTATTCCTCTATTACCCGGCCAATAGAGCCTGATGGGTGCAGAATACCTAAGTAATTGCAAATCGTAGGTGCTATATCCGTAATATGATAAGGTTTAGAAGTTTTCATTGGTTTGACCCCTGACCCATACATCAAAAAGGGTACATGACTATCATGGCTATAGGGTGAACCGTGTGAGGTGCCTAGTCCACTATGAGAAACCCAATTTGGCTCCGTAAGCATATAAATTTGACCACTCCGTTTAGGATTGAAGCCATTGATGATTCTTTCTTTGAGCGGCATAGGAATAGAAGCTTCATAGATTTCTGACAATTCATAAAAACCAGATACGCCTTGTGTAAATGTTTCATTGAGTTTCTTGATACACTCTTCCATTTTAAGGGAATAACTCGGTTTTAGATAAATTTGTTCGTTGATGGCATAGATAAAATCAGCAGTATATTGATTTTGTTCCATGAAATCCGTAAGGGATTTTAAATTTTCTTTATAATCATGAAGACCACAGGCTATATCATGCGATTTGCCAAACGCAGGAATATCTTGTACCCCATGATCTGCAGTGAGAAATAGGAGATAATTTCCTTGGCCAACTTGTGCATCGAGGCTTTTGAGTAAATTGGCTATATCCAAATCCAATCTAATATAGCAATCTTGAATTTCCTTGCTATATGGTCCGAAATTATGGCCGATATAATCAGGAGAGCTATAGCTTATCATAAGCATGTCAGTAAGATTGGACTTGCCTAGATTTTCGGATTTTAAGGCTTCTATAGCGAAATCGGTCGTTAAGGTATTGCCCATTGGCGTAAGCTTGATATCTTCAAGTGGCTTACTAAATTGATAGTCAAACGTAGTTTTTTTAGGGTTACCTATAGAATCTTCTCCTATCGAATTATCAGGAAAACTCTGAACATATTGGTCAATGGGCTTTAAGGTTTTCCACCCTTGAGCCAGAAGTCTAGTAGGGTGATTTTGGTTATTGAAATTCAAGACCCACTGAGGCAAATCCTTTCTATAATAAGTAGAGGTGATAAATTTACCTGATTGGTCATCATACCAATAAGCGGCATCACACATAAACCCTCCAGGAAGTATAGCTCCTCTATCTTTTAGGGCGATGGCTATTGATTTATTTTGACCGGCTTGGTAGAGTTTTAGTTGATCTGAAATTGTGGTAGATAGCAGTCGTTTCGGAGACATTTTACCGTTTCGATTATCAGAACCGACGCCTCTTTGTTCATCATCTTGGGTACAATACACTTTTTTTTGTGATGAGGCTTCGTACCAATTATTGCCAATTATCCCATGAATAGATGGATATGTGCCGGTATAGATACTTGAATGACCCGGAGCAGTATATGTTGGGACATAGTTGTAGGTAAGATGAGTAGCCTGTAAAGAATTATTGAATAATTTTTTGAAGCCATTAGGCGAATAAAAATCAGAAAATCGATATAATAAATCATATCGCATCTGATCGACGACGATACCGACTACTAACTTTGGTTTTTTCTGGTCTTGCGCTATGGCGAAGCAAGGAATAAATAGTAATAATGAAAGTAGGCGAAGATTTTTCATTTTTTTTATTTTAGGGATTTGAAATAATCATTCATATCGAAAAAGCCTTTTTTATCTTGGATAAATTCGGCGGATCGTATAGCCCCTAAAGCGAAACCTTCTCTAGAATGAGCAATATGAGTCAGCTCTAGCGTATCGATATCGCTCTCGAAGGTCGTGATATGTGTGCCCGGTGTGGGGTCTATGCGCATAGCGGAAATGGGAATATCCTTGTCTCGAGGCATATCGCAAGTAGATTTCCAGCCTTGGTATTGTGGAAGGCTATCTATAAGGATATCGGCTAAAGAAATAGCAGTCCCACTCGGAGCGTCTTTCTTTTGGGTGTGATGTACTTCGTGAATTCTAGGTTTATATTCTGGGAAATTAGCTAAAAGCCCACTCATATATTGTAGGGTTTGAAACATAATATTGACACCTACACTGAAATTACTCGAGGTAAATATCGTCTGGTTTTGGTCTAAAGCAATTTTTTTGATTTCGGGCAACTGTTTATTCCAGCCGGTAGTGCCTACGACTATAGGGGTATTAAATTCAAAAGCGCGATGAATATTATCTAAAACTACGTCGGGTTGGGTAAATTCTATGATCACGTCTATAGCGCTTAGATTTTCTCGATTCCATTTATCCTCCTGACCGCTTTCGATGATCAGAGGTACTTGATGCGCCGTATGCGTTTGAATGAGTTGATGAATGATTTTGCCCATTTTGCCATATCCTACTAAAGCAATATTCATAAATCAAGCGGTTTTGAAGGTTTAGGATGATTGACTTGCAGGGCGAGAATAGGCATCGACATAGGTGTCAATAAATTCATATGACTAGGCAAAACCCTTAGGCTGAGGTCTTTTTTAATTGGAAAATTAAAAAAATGAGCATCGACGTGGGCATCGACTATATTAAGGGTGTATAGGACAATTCCTATGACAAGACTTAAGTCTCGATTATTTCTAAAATTATTTTTTATTGATTGAATCTGAGCTACATTGGTGGAGCCTCTATAGGCTATTTCGTTGCCTGCTATATTATCTACAAAGGAAACGTAGCTTTCTCTAGCGATTTGATAATCATTATTGTTTTGGATGAAAAAATACGTACAAGCACCTAAGCCAGCCCAGACGATAGGTGCTTTCCAAATTTTTTGGTTATAAATTTGTCCACTACCTGGCAGAACAGCACTGAGTATCGTTGCTTTGAAAATGCGCTGCGAGGAGACCTGAGCAGATAACTGAGATGAAAAGCAGATACATAAGGCTATCAATAAGCTACGCATAGCGATACGTTTGGTTTGATTTATGATTTTTCGATCAATTCGACGAGTCGCTGCATATCTTCTTCAGAGTAGAACGGTATAAGAATTTGACCGTTTTTTCCATTCTTGGTTTGAATCTGTACTTTGGTGCCAAGTGTCTGACTCAACTGAGTTTGCCATTTGCCAAGTATTGGGTCTAGATTGGATTTGGAAGAGATATCTTTGGATTTTTTAGGTAATTTATTTTTGAGTTGCGCTACGAAATCTTCTGTTTGTCTGACACTAAGGTTTCTTTGCGTGATTTCACGAAAGGCGATAAGTTGAAGTTCTATTTCTTCGATACCTGCGAGGACTTTGGCGTGTCCCATGGTTATTGTTTCTTCTCTAACGGCGATTTGTACTTCGGGAGGAAGTTTGAGGAGTCTAAGATAGTTGGTAACGCTAGAGCGTTTCTGTGCGAGTCGTTCTGCTAAAGTATCTTGAGTAAGACTGCATTCTTCTATAAGTCTTTGGTAATTGGTAGCAATTTCAATTGGATTGAGGTCTTCTCTTTGAATATTTTCGAGCAAGGCCATTTCAAGGGACTCTTGATCATTGACTTCACGAATAAACACGGGAACTTCTTGGAGTCCTGCGAGTTTAGAAGCACGTAGTCTTCTCTCTCCGGAAATGAGCTGAAATTTATTGTTATTAGGGCTTTTTCTCACGGTGAGCGGCTGAATGACACCGTGAATCTCGATAGATTCTTTGAGTCTATTTAAGGCTTCTTCATCGAAATTATCTCTTGGTTGAAAAGGATTGACCTCGATTTGGTCTATGGGTAAATGATTAGTTGCCGCAGGTTTAGTGGACACACCCATGGTTTCTTCGAGATTGGCGGGTTTATTAATATCATTTTTAATATTGCCGAGGAGGGCAGAAATTCCTTTGCCCAATTCTTTCTTTTGATTTATTTTGGCCATATTTCTAGAAAATTATACTTTAATGGAATTTTTTTCGATAAGTTCTTTGGCAAGGTTTAGGTAGTTGGAAGCGCCTTTGGATTCGATATCGAAGCTAATGACGGGCTGACCAATACTAGGTGCCTCACTCAATCTGGTATTTCGGTGAATAATCGTATCGAATACTAGGGATTCGAAATGCATTTTGACTTCATCAGCGACTTGATTGCTAAGTCTGAGTCTAGAATCATACATAGTAAGTAAAATACCTTCAATCGAAAGATTTTCATTAATGGACTGCTGCACAATTTGAATGGTATTGAGCAGTTTGCCTAAACCTTCTAAGGCGAAAAATTCGCATTGTACCGGTATAATCACAGAATCTGAGGCAGCTAAAGCATTGATGGTAATCAAACCTAATGATGGGGAACAATCGATAATGATGTAGTCGTAATCGTCTTTTATAGGATGAATTGCTTTAGCAAGAACGTGTTCTCGTTCTGTAGAATTGATTAGTTCTATTTCAGCACCGACTAAATCCAAATGTGAAGGTATAATGAATAAATTAGGCGTTGACGTTTGCTCTACGATATCTCTAACCGGGATTTCGGATACAAGAGATTCATAAATACTATATTTTACGCTTCTAGGGTCTATACCGCATCCACTAGTAGAATTCGCTTGCGGGTCTGCGTCGATAAGCAAGGTTTTTTGGTCTAAAGCAGCCAAAGATGCGCTAAGATTGATGGATGTAGTAGTTTTGCCGACTCCTCCTTTTTGATTTGCGATAGAGATTATTTTTCCCACGAAATAGATTTTTTAATGAATACAAAGATAAAGAAGTTTTGTCTGAAAATTGATTAAGATTATCCACTTTTTGCCGTTATGAGTTAAATAACCTATGGGTAAAACCAATGCCTAAAGTTGGCGTTATGCCTTATAATTTAGGATAAATCAATTGAATTCCGCTGCAAATTAAAAGTGAATTAAATGTGGAAATCTGAATTTTCTTCTATTTTAAAATTTTGGATATTAGCTTTAAAATCACTTAAAAATTTGGAAGCATAGGCGCCGTCAATAACTCTATGGTCGTAGGATAAAGAAGCATGAAGGACAGAGGCAATGCTGATGCTTTCTTTGCCAAGATTGGTATGAACTACAGGAGTTCGTTGAATAGCACCAAGGCTCATGATGGCTGTTTGTGGCTGAACGATAATAGGCGTACCCATTTTAGACCCAAATATTCCGGTATTACTCAAGGTAAATGTACCGTTTTGTGTATCTTGTACTTGAAGTTTATTGTCTTTGGCTTTGGCAGCGAGTTCATTCATGGTTTTGGCAAGTGTTGGCAAATCCATATGCTGTGCTTTTTTGATATTGGGTACGATGAGATTGTCTCCAGAAATCAGGGCTGCAAAACCTAAATTAAGGTCTTCTTTGAGCAGGATGGTATCTTGGCTTTGATGAGCGTTTAGCTTAGGAAATGCTCTGAGGCTATTTCTCACAAGCATCATGAATAAATGTGTTAGAGTCAATTTAGTGCCGTATTTGGACTCAAACTTCGCTTTGTTTGTTTCACGAAACTCGATCAATGCATCAATTTCGATATCGATTACCGTCGTACAATGGGCTGATAGATGTACAGAGCGAAGGAGGTTTTGAGCGATGAGCTGACGCATTTTATCAAACTTCATTAAATTGTCTCCTGCTTCTTCTACAAGTTCATTGGGTTTAAACCCTTGCTTTTCTTTTGGAAATAAGAAATCCCTTTGGAAATGCAAATCTGTGTTAGAGCTTTGAATTTTGTCTTTTTGTGTTATATAATTTTGGATGTCTTGGTGGGAAATACGTCCTTGATATCCTGTAGGCTTGATATAGGCTAAATCATCGACGGTTAGTTTGTGTTTCACGATAATACTGCGAACCAAAGGACTTAACTTGAGCTCATTAAAGGAATTCTGTGGTACTTGAGGCGATATAGGGCTAGAGAATTGGGCACGAATTGATTTTGGAGGAATGTCTGTCGTCTGTGGCTTTTGATTGCTTGGCTCCTGGAGCGGCGCACTACTCTGCTCTACGGTGCCACTGAGTAAGGTAACTTCGGCTATCGAAGCGCCTACTGGGACTACATCGCCTTCTTGATATAATAATTTCTCGATTCGGCAATGATAGATGCTAGGCAGCTCAGACTCTACTTTGTCTGTTGAGATTTCTACGAAAATTTGATTTTTTTGTATTTCATCTCCGGGCTTTACTAGCCATCGGCTAATAGTTCCTTCTTGAATGGATTCACCTAGTTTGGGAAGTGTAAGAAAAGTTATCATGGGCTTAGATTTAAGAATGTAAGCGGATTAATGCAAAACAAGCATAATTGAGTATATCTTGATAATTGCCATATACGCCTTCTGAAGCTATTGTTTTACCCTGATTATCTTCAATTTGTTTGATTCTAATTAATTTCGTTAGAATTAAATCGCTTAGAGAAGAAATTCTCATATCACGCCAGCTTTCACCATAATCATTATTTTTGCGTTGCATCAATTCAAAGGTGATTTTGGCTTCAAGGTCATAGTATTGAATTACTTGGTCTATGGGCGTATCCAAAGTAATATTTGGATTATTATGTAAGATTTGAGCGATTAAGCTATAGTTAATAATGGCGCGATATTCTGAGGAAACATCGTCTCCAATTAGATTGATGCCACTTTTTTCTATTTGAATGATTCGATTGATTTTGATCATGAGTTGATCAGTGATGGTCGTTAATCGCATTACAGCCCAAGAGAGACCATAATCCTTTATTTTTTTGGTAAAAATTTCACGGCATAAATTCATTTGAATTTGATATGCTTGATTTGTAATTTCTTGATTTGGGTTCATGGAGCAAATTTAGCAAAAAAAGTCTAGGGGAAATTGGTTATTTTTGTTTCATGAAATTAAGCATAAAACTTCGAGGAGATTTAATTTTTTTAGATAAGCCGTTGATTTTAGGCATTCTAAACCTAAGCCCTGATTCGTTTTATCAATATTTTTCTAAACAAAACTATCTACAAATCGCCACTCAAGTTGAGAAAATGGCACTAGATGGTGCCTTTGGAATCGATATCGGAGCTATGAGTAGCCGACCGGGAAGTTCTATGATTACTTCTCAAAAAGAAATTGAATTCCTAAAGCCTGTATTGCCTTATTTAATCAAAGATTTCCCTAGTCTTTATTTTTCACTCGATACCATTCACGGGACTACTGCGCGATACGGATTGGATTTAGGTGTAGATATCATTAATGATATTTCTGCTTTTAATCTCGATAAGTCAATGCTAGATGTAGTCAGCGAGTATCGATGTGTTTATATTCTCATGCATATGCTGCTAACCCCAGATATAATGCAGCTTAATCCCCAATATGATTATATAATCGATGATATTTATTATTTTTTATCTGAAAAATTAGAAATTTTATATTCGAAAAATGTATATGATGTGATTATAGATTTAGGTTTTGGCTTCGGCAAATCGATAGAAGACAATTATCATTTACTCATGCACTTATCCGAATTTCACACCCTAAAGGCACCAATTCTAACTGGTATTAGTCGAAAATCTATGATTTATCAACCATTGAAATCTTCTCCTGAGGAGGCTCTTTTAGGTACTTCAGTCCTGCATTATGAAGCACTCAAACAAGGTACTCATTTCTTAAGGGTTCATGACGTAGCTGCGGCTCGAGACGTCGTAACGCTATTTGAATTATGTGAACAAGGGAAAAAAAATCTTGGTTAGTTTTTGTTAACCCAAAATACGCCTTAGGATTTGAGGATGTATATGATGTTATGTGTTTTGGCATTGCCTAGGTGCTCGTTAGTTCATACAAACAAATAGAGGTAGCCATAGCGACATTGAGCGATTCTGTTTCCCCAAACTTAGGTATCGTAAGACGATGTGTTACTAATTGAGCAATTTCAGGAGAAATTCCGTGACTTTCACTGCCCATGATGAGCAGTCTCGGTTTTGAAGATTTTTCATAAGCAGCTAAGGGCATACCTTCCATAAAAGTACCTATAATATCATAATTTGGGCATTTCTGATATAAATCTTGAAAATTGAGCTGATACTTTTGTACACGGAAGAAAGCACCCATAGAGGACTGTATCACTTTTGGATTATAAAAGTCTACTGAATTTTCACTACACACTAGCGTATTCCAACCAAACCAATCCATGGCACGAATGATAGTGCCTAAATTGCCTGGGTCTCTAATTTCATCTAAATACACGATAGGCTCATTCAAATTCTTTCTTTGATGAATATCTGTCATTATTGGCATTTTGACTAACGCTAAAATAGAACTAGCCGATGATAGTTGTGTGATTTGTGCCATGTCGTTTTCCGAAATCTCTTGGAGCAATTCATAGGGATAGCCTTCGACATTTGCGGAAGCAGTATGATATATGTCTGTGATGTATTCTGGCGCAAATCGTATAAGTTCGGATACATTTTTTGGCGTTTCCACTACGAAAAGTTGATTGAGGTCTCGAAACTTTTTAAGTTTTAACGATTTTATATTTTTTATTTGTATTTTTGTAATCAATTTGAAAGTTATTGAAATATTTAAATGAATTTAAGGTTTTTATCGTTTTCACGATAATGTGCTCGAGTTTGTATTCTTGCAAAATTACTAAAAATATTCCATCCAATCAGAGTCTTTTGGTCAAAAATAACTTTATATATGAAAATCAAGAAAAGGATTTTATCGAAGATTTATTTATCAAAGAAAGTTTAGATAATATTCCCCTTCAAAAACCTAACAAAAAAATTTTTCTATTTATTCCTGCATCACTCATGATATGGAATTTTTATGCAGATAAAAAAATCACTAAATTTACGCAATGGGTAAAAACCAATTTAGGCTCTGAGCCGGTAGTTTTTGACTCTACTAAAATCAAAATGAGCAAGGAACGCTTATCAAACAATTTTTTTAATTTAGGATATTTCAAAAATACTATTTCAGCCGATTTCATCACTCGGAATAAAAAAACATCGGTAAATTATAGGATCAATCTCAATGAACCTTTCAAAATTGATTCATTTAGTTATGATGAAAAGGATACCGGCATTCAATACATTTTACCTTACCTGAGTAAATCATTACTCAAGCCTGGGACACAATTTAATTCTCAGATTCTTAAAGCAGAGCGACAAAGAATTTCGGATTCAATGACCAATAATGGCTATTTTTTATTTAATAAAGATATTATTAATTTTGAATTAGACACCTCAAAAAAACAAAAACATCTCCAAATTAAGTATATAGTCAACACAAATAATGAATTGGTTTTCAAAAAGTTTTTCTTGGATACTGTGCGCGTTATTTTTAGTGAAGATAAGCAGAAGCCCAATGACTCCTTTAACATTACCAGAGTGGATAGTGTACTTTATTTTTCTAGATACGATAGATTTAATGAGGATTTTATTGATAGATTTAATCTCATAAGACCAAAAGAAATGTATCGAAGCGAGCAAAGCAACTTTACAATTCAGAGAATGAGCGAGTTAAATAATTTCAAACTGATCAATACAAATTTTCAATTGCTCGATAGTCAGAATAATAAACTAAATAGTAATATATATTTGACTCCCTTCAAAAGCTTATCTTATTCACTTGGTGCATATCTCTACAATAGTACGCTAGGGCTTTTAGGCAATAATTTAACGTTTACTTTCTTCAATCGAAATCTAACGCGAAAGGCAGATCGACTCAATATTTCTCTAAGTGGTGGTTTGGAGTTTAATTTTACTAGGGATGCAAATTCACTTTTTGGCAACAATCTCATTACGCGAACAGATTTAAGTTTAAGTGCCTTATATACTTTAGATAAATTTATGACGCCTTTTAACTATGACTATCGCTCCTATTTATTTTCCAAAACAAATATTTCTTTGGATATAAAACAAGAACAGCGAGTTAATCTTTATAGCCTATATACGGCATCTAGTGCCTTGAGTTATGAATGGTCTAAGCGAAAAAATGTAAAATGGATATATTCCCCTTTACAGCTATCCTATATCTATATCCCTCAAGAAAGTATCTCAGAGCGGTTTCAAAATATACTCAATAATAACCCATATCTAGATGCTTCATTTACCAATACTTTAATCATGGGTAGTACCTTATCTCATCAGATTTTTACTTCTCTTTCTGCTAAGAGCAATCTAATTTTGAGAACATTGTTTGAAGCATCTGGAAATTTAGGATTTTTATACGCTAAGGCTATAGGATTAAATCAATCAGCTCAAGTTTTCAATACTGAGATTAGTCATTTTTTCAAAATTTCACCAGAGGTAATTTTTGCCCATAAACTTAATGACTACACTAGTATTCATGCTAGACTTAAATCAGGATTTGGTCTTCCCATAGGACTTTCCGAATATATTCCCTATATAAAACAGTTTTATTTAGGCGGACCTAATTCAATTAGAGCATTTCTACTCCGTCAAGTAGGTCCTGGTTCATTTGCCTCCGACAATACGACAGTAAGAGATCAAACTGGAAATATTTTGCTCGAGACCAATTTAGAATATCGATTTGATATTGTAAAAATAATCAAAGGGGCTATTTTCATAGATGCTGGAAATGTTTGGAATTCAAGTCAAAAATTCTTTTCGGATCAACGCGGCATATTTGAGTGGCAAAACATACTCAATGATTTATATGTAGGTACAGGCTTTGGTTTGCGTTTTGATTTAAATTATTTTGTGATTCGAGCTGACTTAGGGATTCCAGTCAGAATTCCTTATTACAGACATATTGAGCTAAACCAATGGGTAATTAGAGATGCTGAACCGTTTAATGAAAATTGGAGAGCTCAAAACCTAGTGTTTAATATTGCTGTTGGCTATCCATTTTAAGCAATACAATACGATAACGTCGAAACTAAGCAGGGGTAAATCGAATAGTTTTCAAGGAAGGGATTTGTTTTGCTTCGTCTTTTCGATATAAGATTATCTTTCGATATTGATAATTTTCCCAATGTTTTATATTGTCATCATAGAATTTAGAGCCTATCAAGCCTGATTGACCTCCAGGATACATGACATAAGCAGATATTCGCTCAGGATTCATCTCTACGATCATACGCCAACTTGGAGCCCAGTCTTTCCAAGTAGCATTCAAAATATGTTTATTGCCGCCTGTTTTGACATGATAGGTACCAAAAGCTGGAATAAAAGCTAGATGAGGAATCTCAGTATCTTTGAACATATACCAAGATTTGTTTTTGCATGTGTCATAACTTTTTTTGGCTTCATCAAAAGATATTTGTACCATATCACGAAGATTTTCTACTTTATGCTTCGTTTCAAGTCGGTCAAAAAACGAAAAATTTGTGTCTTTAAGACACATTTGATAAAGCACAATTTGTTTTGGATAATCTAAAGCTTCTTTGCGAGCATCTATTTCATCCCACACCATAGTTTCGAATTTCTTGATCCATATATCACTAAATGTAGCTAAGGTATCATGAGTATGATATTGGAAATCCCATTTAGAGAGTGCGGACAAAAGTGGTTGCGCATCTATTTGTTGCTTTTCACTGAGGTATTTGGACATCAAAGTGAGGAATTCTTTGGCCATTAAAGAAAAATTATCACTTTGAAAAGCTTTCATATCCGCAATGGATAGTTTAGATTTGCTACTTAGTAAATCGTATAATCTTCTATTTCGATATGCTTCAAAATCTCCACTTGAATAGTAATATGGATATGCAGATGATGTAGGATGTTGATTTGCAGAAAAAATAAAACCTTGCTCTGGATTTAAACTATAAGGATTATGGGCTTGATTGATGAAACGAGTCATTTTATGTGCGGAAATAGTACCTGAGAGAATAAATTTATCAAAATTTTTTGGTGTATTAGGAAAGAGACCTTGTTGTTTTATGGCTATATTGCCTCTAGTATCCGCATACACGAAATTTTGACCAGGACAATAAAAGCTTGCTAATGCATCTAAATAATCATCATGATTGTTAGCTTTATTGAGTTTATAAAAAGTCAACAGCTCATCTGACTTGAGAAAATGTGTCCATCCTAAAGCTAAAGGAGTCTTAGACTCAATAGGATTAAATGATGCATCATATACCAAAGGACCAAAAGGAGTCATATAAGTGGTATCATATACTGTGGCGCCATTGTTAACTAAAATAGTATCAATCCTATAGGGCATCGAAATCCATTGACTATCGAGTAACATTTGATTTTGGTTGTTTAAAACTATACTATACCAATTTCTCACATCTCTGCCCGCATTGGTCACACCCCAAGAAATACTATCATTGAACCCAATTACGACACCTGGTGCCCCGGGCATAGTAACGCCTTGTACATTTAAGTCAGGACATGATAAATGAACTTCATACCAAATCGCTGGCAAATGAATTTTCAAATGCGGGTCATTACAGAGCATAGCAAAACCTGAAGATGACTTTTTGGGAGCCACAGCCCAATTGTTAGAACCTAGATTTCTATCCATATTTGCTAAAGCAGGTTTCTTAGCAGCTACAGATTTTCCTATCGGAATAATTTGGTCTTCATTGACTTGTGCCATATATGAGAAACTCTGAGTTATTGGAATGATAGGAGATTGAAAATCATAAAAGTTAGGAAATAACGTATCAAAAGCCTGCATACCGAATATCTCTACAAAATTTGAATTTTCGATGTCAGCCTCCATCGCTGTAAGTCTCATAGACATGATTTTCATTAAAAGTGCAATATTTTCTTCTTTAAAAGATCTCGGTTCGTAACCGATAAGCTTGAATTCGATGGGATAATTTTTTTCCTCTAAATTTTCGATATAAGCATTGACACCTTTAGTATATTGCTCCAAAGTAAAATAAATTTGATCCGATTTCATTTGAGCGATAAGTGAATCACAAGCGCCACGCATATCGAGCCTTCTCATCAATCGATCCATTTCAATAGTTTTGTCACCAATGACTTCAGAAAGTTCGCCAAATCCACTTCTCGATTGAATGTCCATCTGCCAAAGTCTGTCCTTTGCCAAAAGATATCCTTGAGCAGCATATAAATCTTCTTGGTTCTGCGCATAAATATGAGGGACAAAGGCTGAATCATAAATCACAGAAACTTCCTGAGATACAGGTAATGCTTTGATTTCGAGGCTTTTAGTTTCTTCTTTGAGCATAAGTGCATTCTGTGTGAAGCCTCTAAAGGGACTTAAAAAATTACCAATTTGAGGAATACTAGGAAATTTATACCCTAGGGTAATTAAAAAAACTAAATACAAAGTAGTCGAAATGAATATTTTCATAGCAATAAAAAAAAGCATCCATTCCTGAGAATGGATGCCGAGATAAATTATTTTATTTGAAGTCTGGTAGAATACTTGTCATTATCTTCATTAGTTATTTCTATGAGATATTGCGCACTAGAAATCTCTTCTAAGACAAAGTTCATTTCCAACTTATTGGCTAATGCCTTTTTATCTTGACTATGAACTAATCTGCCATTTAAATCAAAAATCTTCATGGAATACATACCATCTTTGATATTGGTCAATTCTAAATGTGTATTTTGACCAGCAGTTGTAGGATTAGGATAGAGGAAAAGTAAGGCTTGCTCTGATTCTTTGATGCCACTTCCTACCGATTTGACGGTTACTGTTTTTCTAGTAATGGTGCTTTGTCCACAAGAATTAGTAACAGTTAGTGTAACTTGGAAGACACCCGAACTTAGATAAGTATGAATTGGATTCTTTTCCCTACTTGTTTTGCCATCTCCAAAATCCCATAAATAGCTCTGTGCATAAAGCGAACGATTTGAGAAAGGAATTTTATTGCCTCCTATTACTGAAAGCATATTGAAGTTGGCCACAGGCAGTGTATCTATAATGACATAAGAAGATCGAGTAATATTACCACAGCTATTAAACAAAGATACTGAGTAAGATCCTGTTCTATTGACATTGATGCCATTTGATTTGGCGCCAGTATTCCAATTAAACTGAGCACCATTAGGATTAGAAGATGCCATAAGTGACGCCGTACGACAAGCTCTTACAGAATCTGGCAATAAATCGATATTAAGGTTAGCACTTGTATTGAGAATTACTTCAGTAGAGTCAGATACTTGATAACATCCATCATTTACAGTCAATTTATAGACCCCTGATTTATCTACATTTATTGATGAGGCATTGCTAGAAACAGGACCAGTCCATTGATAAGAGCTCGACACAATCGGAGACCTCAACTCAAAATTGGATATACAAGTATCGATTTTTTTTCGCATATTGAGTTCAAGCGGCTTTCTAAATGTTATATCAATACTATCTATGGCACTACAACCAAAGGATTTATCAATAATGGTTAAATAATATCGACCTGGCAAGGACACTAATTGACTTCTAGAGGTATTGCTGGTACTCCATAAGTAAGCGAAATTACCTATAGGTCCATTGAGTACTTTATTGACTCCACATACCGTATCATTTGGTCCAAGATCTAAAGTAGGATTAGCAACCAATGTAGCTTGTATCGTATCAAAATTTCTGCAGCCTGTAGTGAGGTCAGTACCTATCACAGAATATCTTCCGGAAGCAGATATAGGTCTAAATTTATTAGTAGATCCATTATCCCATAAATAAGTTAAGCTAGGAGGGAGCATAACACCAATATCATTTGAATTGGTACAGAAAACTCTATCATTGCCTAAAGAAAATTCTGGTAATGGATAACCGACAACCTTAAAGGTATCTGTTGCTTCACAGAAATTAACTAAATTAACAGCAGTTAAGGTATAAATACCAGGGATGCTAATAGTAAGCGATGGCGTCGTGCGACCTGTAGACCATACGAAGAAATTTTCATTAGGACTCAAAGCAGAGGAGACTACTATAGATTGATTACCAAAGCAAATGCCAGTATCTTTAATATCAAATACAGGGCTAGGATCTACAATAATTCTAGTAGAATCTATAAATTTACAGCCAAACTGATCCGTAATATTTAAATGATACAATCTCGTAGAATCAGCAATAACGCAAGAAGAATTATCCGTAGGTCTATGTCTCCAATTATAAGTATATGTGAAGCCCGGAGGAGCAGTAGGAGCACAAACTTGATACTGAGGTAGTCTGCACACCCTAATCGTATCTTTTAAGGTAAACTCAGGTAACTTTCTAACCCGCATATCGACTCTATATCTTTTAGTTTCACAACCTCTATCTACAAAAGAGATATTATAGAAATAGAAAAACTGTCTAAATTCATTAGTTCCAGCAGCTGTAGAAGCAGTAATATCGATCAAATTAGGAATACCTCGATTTACGAAATTATAGTTGTTTCTAATAGCTAAATTAGCAGTACCTGAACTTTTGACTAAAGTATAATCAAATCCAGGAGGAACTATAATATTCAAATCTCTAATTTCTTGTAAACCCGTAGAAGTGAAATTTATTATAGGTGAGTTATAGATTACAGTCCCAGTTCTATCAATGAGTTGATAAGCAAAAGTACCAATTTGGGTAACATATACATCGAAACCAGTAATAGCTAGATCTTTGAAATGATAGTTATTGAATCTCAAGCCTAAATTTAAATTAGAAGAACCTGGCACGCCTGAAGTAGCGGTATTAATAGGATTAGTAAAGCGCTGAAAACCACTAGTATAAGCTACATAAAAGCTAGTATCTCTTATTAAATTCGGTATAGTCATTGTGTTGTTGGTCTGAATACTTAACAAATCAAACTCATTTCTATACCAAACTGTATTCAGATTAGGAGCTCCAAATGAAACGGATGCTTCGGAATTATAACAAAAAGAATCTAAGGTATAAACGGGCTCAGACTTTACTGGATAATTGACTATAGGAAACAACAAGGTATCATCCCATTTGTCTTGATCACCCGGTATATCAGACCAAACTTTAAGTAAATTGCCCGCTACTGCAGAATTCAAAACGACATTTTTGATAGTAACTATGCCTATTTCATTGGAATTCAAAGTACCCGTAAAGACAGCTGAAGCTATTGGACCTCCATCCGCACTTACTCTTACATTGAAATTGCTCTGAGGCAAATTTCCTATATTCATTACTCGAACAGTAACACTATCAAGGAGGGATTCACATCTAACTCTAGGAGAATCTACTCGAATAACCACTAAATCATTGTCAAACTTAGGTTTAAATTCGAAATCGTCTAAATGAAGATCATATATCCTATTTTTATTGGTAGCATTATGAATTTGAACTTTGAAAATAACGTTTGTATCTACAAGCGATTTGAATTCAGAAGTATAATATTCATATTGATCTGTATTGTAATTCTTGACAATATCATTTGGGGTATTGCCTAATCTACGATTAGGTAAGACACTATCAAATGTCTGCTGTGGTCTAGAATAACTATAGGTCAATCGAATAGAATCTTGTGGCAGTGCCTTTTCATTGTTGCGATACCAGAAAGAAAATCTATAAGTCTTACCTGCTTCTGCAAACATAGTAGGAGGAACTACAGTATAAGGTGAGAACTTAGGATTTGCAGGGGCATCTGGGGATGAATTGTTTATATTCATGTAGTTGTTT
Organism: Chitinophagales bacterium; assembly: GCA_025455685.1. Classification (GTDB taxonomy): domain Bacteria; phylum Bacteroidota; class Bacteroidia; order Chitinophagales; family JADJOU01; genus JALOMB01. Next base: position 16,977 of record JALOMB010000033.1, read on the forward strand.
TTGGACTTCGGTCCTAAACCAATAGGTTTAATATTATTAGAAACACTAACTCGACCCGAAGTATAGATATCCCAACATGAAGGAATACTTAAACCTTGTCCTTCGAACTCCTCTATCCAAGGCAGGGTATTGTTTGGTGCGCCTACATTAAATGGACCAATCGTATCACCTTCGTTGCATTCGTTATATAGGATTAATCTAAAATCTTGTGGTTTGGAAGTCATAGTATAATGAATACAATTTGAGCTATCTCCAAATGGACTCCAAGTAGCTCCAAAATCAGTAGTACGTTCAAATCTATACTTCCATCCAGCTCTCCAATATTGATAAAACTCACCATTGGTAAACTCTAAACAGATGGTAGCTGACATACCCACACACCAAAGCGTACCTCGCTGTGCATAAGGAAAAGTCTTAGCATCAGGGTTAATTTTAATACGCATGTATTGACTATTAAACTTAGGTTTGTCGTAACAAGTATTAGATAAAGGGTCTTTTTGGCTTAGTTCCAAAGTGTCTATACAGACATAATCGATCATAAATCTATACGGATTGACCATTGTCGGATCATGTGCATTTATGCCAAAATAATAAGTAGCTGTATCATCTGGTATGAAATCAAAAGTGTATTCATTAAATCTAAACTCATTTGAACTTTCATATATATTATTGGTACTATTTACTTGGACTCTTGACACACGACATGGCGTAGTATTTACATTGAAGTTACCTCTGTTCATATCTGCCATATAGTGCTTGGCTACAGTAATATAAAGAGAATCAATTCTATTATTTATGCCCCCATAAATATTGGATGGCAAGGCTAGGGATCGATTGTCATTATATTTGAATGAAATTCTATAACCTTTTCCTTTATGAAGTCTAACCCCAGGCATGACGAGCACTTTTCTAGAGTTTGAATTAGCTCTTATCCCTACTTCTGAATTTTTAAAGGCGCTATTAGGTTCGAACCATGGTGCAGCAGGGGGATCAGGCAAAGGAAACAAACCAGCTGCAAATGGATCATTATTTAGGTTAAGTGGGTTATTGAACCATCCATAAGAACTCCACCCCAAAGGAATATTCTGACCTCTAGCTGTAATATCCAAATTGTTATTATTAGGATGACTCAATGGTCCATCATTTGGTGCCAAGGACTCAAAATTTTCACAATACGATATATAATGCGTTCCATTGATACGAACTGAATCTGAGTAAACTGGTATAGGATTATCTTCTAAAGTACATACGGCTTTTATTCGATAAAAAGTCGTTGTATCCGTCGCTAAAATGTTTATCGTATGGGTATTATTGAAGTTTTGGAAAAAGCAGTTTCTTCCACTATTTGGAATCGGAGCGAAGTCTTCCCAAATATGATATTCTAAATCCCGTCTAGCCATTTCTACGGAATAAGTCATACCAAAGTAATCAAAATTATCATCATAACTATTTTCAGCATACGTTATCATAAGCGTATCACCAATAGCATACTGAAATCTACTTTGTTCTTTGCCATTTTCCGGTATAGAATCGTTTATTTTTTGAGGGGCTTCGGCAGTTCCACGAGTTGGATTTCTATCTTGACAAGAAAATACTTCTTTTATACTGAAATCATCTAGCCAAAAATTCCCTTTGCTCACTTCATCTTCTTTGACATTAACTGCGAAGCTATATAGATCAGACTCTATAGGTGAAAAATCAACCCAATATCTAGACCACTGATCAAATTCAAAATTAGTTATAGGTTTAGGCAATCTAATATCTGGCATTTTAGAACCGGTATCTCTTGATTTACCTACAGTAACGAAAAGACTATCCCAGCATTTATCTACGGCACCTGATGATTTGAAGAAAAATGAAAAGCGATATGTTTTGCCTGCATAGAGATATTTAGAAGGTACTACTAGTTTGTTATTCGCTATTTTATCCTCTGGCTGCGGGAGAGCTGGATTTTGAAGGGTATAACCTGTAGTTCTATTTTTACCCGTTCCAGCATTTGAAAACCAAGGTATTTGAATTGTGCCATATCTATTCGTATCAGGGGAATACATTTTGAAGCAATTATAAAAATTATTTTGGCCAAAAGTCAAATGACTATTTAGATTTTCATTCCAAGGCAAAGTATCTGGCAAGAACAAAGGTATAGATGCTGTAGAATCTGTCACTAGAGATGGACACCAAATGGTAATTCTACGATAATAAACGACATCTTTGCCGACAAAAGCTCTCATAGAAGCATTGTTAAATTGTCTGCCTCCTAGTGGAAACCATGTAATATCATCATAACTAAACTGCCAGGTATGAATTGGTGAGCCAGCTTTAGCCACAGCACCACTAACGGTAATCGTAGCAGAATCAGATAGACAGAAATTTTTGAAAGGTAAATCTGCTCTACCATTGAGATTAGTAGGCGTTGGCGTATTCAAACTTGAAGGCTCTGAAAGTCTTAAAGATGATAGGACAGCGCTACCACATTCATAGGTTCCTCTTTTGAAAGAGAAACTTCTTTGTGTAAAAGGAACTTTGTATGTAGGATTAGTCGCACTGAGTATTGGATTATAATTTGCATTATTAAACGATAAATACCAAATATATTCTCTTGGATTATTAATCTTAGTA
>JALOMB010000034.1 GCA_025455685.1 Chitinophagales bacterium
GCTCATCTTGGGGCAGGGAGGAGAACGTCTGCTCGCGACCATCGCGGCGAATGGCGAACTTACCAGTGACGAAGCGCCCGATGCTGGTGATGCGCTGCTGACCATCCAGCACTTCAAGCTTCGTGCCGCCGTCGTTGAAGTAGATCAGACCTAGGGGATAGCCGCGAAGCAGAGAGTCGATCACGGCGACGTCCTTCTTTCCGTCGCCATAGATGTAGTTGCGCTGATATTCCGGCTGGATCACCAGCTTACCGGCAAGGCCGTAAAGCCCCTTTCCCTCCAGTTCGTTGTAGACGAAGCCCTCGACGATTTCCCGAACGGTGTATTGCTTCAGATCCGCTTTCACTTCGCAGCCCTCCTGCGGATAGCAATCCGCTCGTAGGTGCGTCGGTATGTCCCATCGCCATTGCTGAGGTAAAAATTCGGGCCGCCAGTTGGATAAGTCCCCTTCTCAGCAATTTCGCTCATTGGTGTTCCAAGCTGAAGGCTGGTGCCAAGGATTTCGAACTGGTCTGGATTATATTTATCAAGAAATGTGATTGGCACGCCCATAACACCATCGTAATCAGACGGAATTGCGTCCGAAAAGCCGACCTCTATCGCGTCAAAATTTGCGTACCTCGAGTATCCGACTCCCCGGACTTCCTTGTGGCGGCTGAACTTGACGTTGTCAGCCATCGTCATCAACTGAAGCGGTTCGTGCCTGCGCCCGTGGTCGATATTCGTGAACCAACGCACCGATTTCACCCGGATATACTTGTTCCCGTCAGCATCCACTCGAAATCCGGCTGCTTCGAGTGGATAGCTTTCGGGAACCCGAAACTCTCGGTCGCCACTGGTGATCGTTGGCCCTAACCATAGCCTATCCTGCTGGATCAGCGGAAAAATCTCGCTGTACTTTGTTGCGTTGCTGTTGCCTATGATCGAGAATTTTACATCTCCTTCCATCAGCCAGGCGACAAACTCGCGGAACAAGCTGAAGGGAGGGTTGGTGACGACGATGTCCGCCTCGTCCCGCAGGGCCGTTACCTCTTGGCTCCGGAAATCCCCGTCGCCTTCAAGATAGGTCCACCGCAGGTCTTCGATGTCGATCCGGTCGTCGGCGTTGGTGTCGGCTTCGAGAACAAAGACCCGTCCGCGCTTCAGAGACGCTGCAGCGCTGTAGGTTGGGCTGGCGGTCTCGAACGGATTGGGGTGGTAAAAGGCCCCTCCAGCATTGCTCTTGGGCGCATAGCTGGTGGAAATCAGCTTCTTCAGCCCATAGTCCCGGAAGTGGAGGGCAAAGAATTTGGTGAAGTTGCTCCAGTCCGGGTCGTCACAGGGCAGCAGGATGGTCTTACCTCGGAACACATCCGGATCGTACTCAAGGTAGGCGTTCATTTCGCGCTCAATGTCGGCCCACTGGGTATAGAATTCGTCGTTCTTTGCCCGTTTCGCATTGGACAAAGCACTGTTGCCGAACGACGAAGGCTTAGTAGCCATTATTTGAAGTTCTCCGGGCTGTATCGTGTGAGCGCACACTGGCCTGAGGAAGCAGGCGGTGCAAGCAGATGGCAGGCCTTAACCTGATCCCACTATGCCTTTGGCCAAAGCGGCTGCGCTTCCCAACCGGCGGGGAAACCTGCACTGGCCAGCGTCACATGCGGATTGGGAGGAAGTGTCGAGACGAGCTTAACAAAGCGGTTGGCCCAGGTAGATGATGGGTTAACCGTTAGTAAAAGGTGACGCAGGATCGCGGCCGATGCATAGAACCTGGCATGGCTCACAACATGATCAAGCGAAGGGACAACCCCTGGCTGGGGCCAGGGTGGAATGAATGGCATGCTTCGGTTCCAAAGCCGCGAATGATGTGCACAGAAGTTCCGCACATCGTTCAGGTTGCGCAGCCACCCAGCAAGAAGGTCTCCGTCCGGTAAGCCGTACCGCTTTGCAATTGAATCACGGTCTGGCACTTTCATTCCACTGAAGAAGTGGGAAAGCGTGCCAAAGTCCCATAACTCCACAGCAACCCATATCGGGGGAAGATCAGCGGGATACTTTTCCTTGAAGTGCTTGGAAAAATCCTCCTTTGATTTCTTGAACTTCCACAATAGGCTCTGGATCTGGCGTGATAAATAGCATTTTGGATGCTGCATGGGGCGTATAAAGCGGATAAGATTTGTTTTCTTGAAATTGCTCGATGAGAAATCGTTTGACAAATTTATTTTTGGATTCACCATCGAAATATATCATGGTAAATACTTGATTTTTATTGAATTTTAAAACCAATGCTGCGTCATTTGCGTTGATTCTAAAATGTGCGCTAGGATTATAGATTTGACTAGTCCCATTCTGAAAAATGACCAAAACACTATCTTCAGGCTTAAATTTCCCTAAATATTGGGCTGATTCATCGGATTTATCATCGACCAACCCACTATCAGGATGATAAAAATAGTCTATATTATCGATTTGAGCAACTCCCTCTTTTTTTAGTGTAATCAAACGAATAGGATAATTTGAAATTATGTTTCCGATACTTGATCGACCTTTGACGATAACACTTTCGAAATCGAAATCGAAAATTTTAATTCTAGCTTTGCAGCTTTCCGTGAGTTTGACTTGGACTACTTCCGTTTCTTGGTTAGGATTGATGCTGAGATAGAGTAATCGAGAAGTCTTGGATTTACCCAATAAATATTCCTTATCTCTTGTTATAGCCGTGACTTGAAATCGTTTGACGAAATTTCTATTACTTTCAATATCTGAATAAATCAAATTATAGGTGGTTTTTTCGTCTTTTTTCCAGATGCCGACATATTCTATATCCTGACCTACGAATTTTTTATCGCCAATTTTCGTCACGAGCATCGTGGTATCCTTTCTGATAATAAGTACATCGTCCAAATCCGAGCAATCTGCGACGAATTCTTCTTTTTTCATCCCATAGCCTATGAAGCCATCTTTTCGATTGACATAGAGCTTTTGATTGCTGATAATGACTTGCTTAGCTTCGATTTGATAAAAAGTCTGAATCTCTGATTTTCTAGGATACAATTTCCCATATTTTTTGATTAAATCCTGGAAATAATCTACTGCATATTGATCTATATGGGCAATATGGTGTTGAATTTGAGCAATTTCATCTCGGAGTTTGAGAATTTTATCTTCGATGAGGTCTAAATTAACTTTATGAATCCTACTTACTGGCTTTTCAGTCAGCTTGACGTATTGTTCATGGGTGATTTCTTCTGTGAATTCGCCTAAATAAGGGATGAAAGCTTGTTTTATTTTTTCAATGACTTCGTCCCAATTTAAGTCTCTAGATTCTAGATGTTTATAAATTTGTTTTTCGAAGAATATTTTTTCTAAGGTTGTGACATGGAGTTGATTAGATAAATCATTAAGTTTGAAATTCAGCTCGTTATTCAGTAGCTTTACGGTATTTTCGGTGGAAATTCGCAACATTTCATCTACACCAATGAAAATAGGTTTATTATCTAAAATACAGCACCCTAGAGGCGACAGACTAATCTCACATCGTGTAAACGCATAGAGACTGTCAATAGTTACATCTGGCGAGACATTGGGTGGCAGTTCGATGAGAATTTCGACTTCTTCTGCTGTATTGTCGATGACTTTTTTAATTTTGAGTTTTCCAATTTCATTAGCTTTGAGGATAGATTCGATAAGTTTCGGCGTAGTGACACTAAATGGAACTGATTTAATGACTAAAGTTTTGGAATCTAACTTTTCGATAATGGCTCTTACTTTGACTTTTCCGCCTTGAACGCCGTTTTGATAATTTTCTATATCTATTAGCCCACCAGTAGGAAAATCAGGGAAAATTTGAAATTCTTTTTGTTGAATTATTTTAATAGAAGCTTGACAGAGTTCTACGAAATTATGCGGCAAGATATTTGTGGACAGCCCCACGCCGATACCTTCTGCTCCTTGACAAAGCAGCAAAGGAAACTTAATAGGTAATTCAGTCGGTTCTTTTTTTCTGCCGTCATAGCTAAGCTGCCAATCAGTATTTTGTTCATGAAAGCATGTTTCCAAAGCAAATCCTGTAAGCCTTGCTTCGATATATCTCGGAGCTGCAGCGCTATCTCCAGTTCTAATATCGCCCCAGTTTCCCTGCGTATCTATCAAAACATTTTTTTGCCCAATATTGACCAAAGCATCTGCGATAGATTGATCTCCATGAGGGTGATACTGCATCGTTTGACCGATTATATTAGCTACTTTGGTATAGCGACCGTCATCTTGCTGCTTCATGGCGTGTAGAATTCTTCGCTGTACGGGCTTCAGACCATCTTTTATATTAGGAATGGCTCTATCCAAATTGACGTAAGAAGCATATTCGAGAAACCATTTCTCAAATAAGGCATCAATATGGGTTATAGTAGCTTTTTGTTCGGGCTTCATTGTTTTTCTATAATGCAAAATTAATAAAACCTAATAAATTCAGGCTATCTTTTATCCACATCAGGAATTGACCATAAACTTTTCAAGTAAACAAGTACTTCAGTACCTATATCAAATCTAAGCCAATGCGCTTTTAATAATTCTTCATCTAATGAATAAGAGAATACATGGTGTATTTTTGGTGTTTTTTTATATAATTCTAGGGGTAAATCTTTGGATGAAAAGGAGAAAAGTGTCGTATTTAAAGTTAGAATTCTTGTGATTTTTGATATTAAATCAAACCGAAAACTTAGTAAAAATCTAAAAAAATAGAAGGGAAAAAACACAAAATCTAAACATTTCTTCAACCAAAAACTGCTCACTTTGGGATAAGTCGCATGCGAATATTCAGACAAAACCTCAGAGGTATTTGCTGCATCTCGACTTTTAATAAATACCTTGAGCTTAGCTAAATAAAACAAAGGCTTTAGGTTAGCATAATATGACAAAGGTTCTATATTATCTGCTTCTATCATACAAAAATCTGCTTTATCAGCAGATAGTACTAATTCAGATTCTGGCCAAAACTGAGCAAGTTTATAAGCGATTTCGAGATTTTCTTGTGGAAAAAACACTTTAGTTTTAGCCCTAATGCTTTTAGAACGAACTAAAAATACTTTTGAAAACTGATAAAAAAGTACTAGCCAAGGTGCTATAAGTATAATAGCTCTTGAAAATCTAATTTCATTAGGTAGAAGTCCATAGAATGCGAGGAATAGAACATTTACTCCAAAAAAAAGTTGTAAGTAGTTTTTAAGGTCTTTTTTGTCAGCATACCAGTCGGCTAGAAGTGCTATAGACCATTGCGCGATAGCCAGAAGTGGCAATAAAATATAAAGATACATCAATGGAAAAACATCCAAAGGTTTGTAAGTAGATTTCCAAAAATAAGAAAAACTAAAAATGAGCAATAAAATTACAGTAAAGTCTATAAATTTATAGCTATGCTTTTTCAAAAAAGAAAACAAAAAAGAACTTAAGGATACAAATTTCAGACTATATTTGAGTAAAAAACGAGATAAAAAATTCAAATTTTTCTGAATATCGATGAAGATAAAAAAGGCTTGATAAAAATCAAAATAATATGAAATTTTGTTCTTTTTGGCTGATTCTCCTTTGAAATGATAGATAAAATCACCAAAATAACATAAATTATCTCTACCTAATGCTCGTGATTTTTGGGAAATGTGGATGTCTTCACCATACATGAAGAAACGCTCATCGAAGCCTCCAATCTGATGATATAAATCCTGAGAAGCGATAAAAGCGGCGCCTGCAATGACTTCAAGGGGCTGAATTAACGCTTCATTTGGAGCAATATGGTATGTTTTATTCGGATTGATCATAGGCGTTAGGCCAGAAAAATAGGCGAAACTATTGACTAAAGTAGGAATACGCCGCATAGACTCTTTGAGATATTCTCCATATAAGTCTCTGAGTTGAATACCGAAAAGTCCTATTTTTTCTGAATCTTGGGCTTCATAAGCCTGGAGCCAAGACTTAATTGAATTAACTTTGATCACCGTATCGGGATTGAGAAAAACTAGATTTGGATAATTTGCCTTCATTGCTCCATGATTGCAGGCACGACCGAAGCCAATATTTTCGGGCAATTTCTCTAAGATAAACTTAGATTTATCGAGGTTTTCAGGCCATATAGTCGCATCGTCTATATCATGAGAAGCATTATCGATGACGATAATTTCGTATTTTATCTCAGCTAGGTCTTGGCATAAGGTACTAAGCGTCAAATATAGAAACTCATAACAATTGAAGGATACCAATACAAAACTATAGCCATTCACTCGTTTTCAAAATTATAAGGCGTTCGATTTGCGATACTTTTGGTCAAGGTAACTTCATCGACGAAATCTAACTCATATCCAAATGAAATCCCTCTAGATATCATAGTGAGTTTGGTATTATATGGTTGAACTAACTTAGCTACATAATAAATAGTAGTATCTGCTTCTATCGATGGACTAAGTGCCATTATCAATTCAGATTGTTCGATTTTAGTTAATCGGTTGACCAAGGTTTGAAAATTCAGATTGTCCGGGCCTATTCTATCAATCGGTGATATTAATCCGCCTAAAATATGATAGGTTCCATGGAAATTATTGGTAGATTCTATAGCGATGAGATCCTTTAGGTCTTCTACAACGCAAATCTGAGCAGGGTTTCTATTAGGGTTTATACAAATCTGACAGAGTTCAGATTCGCTAATATTATGACAAACCGTACAGCTTTGGATCTGAGTCTTAGCTTGTTGGAGATTTAGAATTAATTCCTCAAAATTTGTTTGATCCCTTAATAGATGAAGGGCATATCTTGTAGCAGATTTCTGCCCTACACCAGGAAGTTTTCTAAACGACTGAATAAGTAGCTCAAAACTCTTAGGGAATATCACAAATTCATAGGCTTAGTATCTCAAAATTCTCAATTCAGTTCTTCGATTAGCTTGGTGCTCCATCTCAGAGCATTTTGTATCGTAGGTACCTTCACATCTACAGTTATTAACTGGTGTATTTTCGCCATAACCTCTAGGGATCATTCTCGAAGGTTCAATTCCTCTAGATACTAAATACTCAACTGCTGCCTGTGCTCTTTTTTGAGAGAGATCTAAATTGCTTTGAGCAGTACCTCTACAATCCGTGTGTGAAGACAACTCGATTTGCATCGTAGGATTAGATAGAAGCATTTGCTGAACTTTATTGAGTTCATTGGCTGCATCAGGTCTAATATACCATTTGTTGAGATCATAATAAATATTGTCTATTCGAATTACTGCATCTATAGCTAGTTTTTCGAGTTCTATAGTCATTTCTAACTCTTGTGGCGGTACAACACCTGTCGTATTGATAGTTTCTGATTTAGCTATATATTTAGAACCATCTTGATTAATTTTCGAAGCTGTCGCATTATAAAGATCATTAGGCTTAATTCCTTTTACTTTCAAAATACCATTCATATCAGTTTTAGAACCGACTTCGTCTCCGGTAGATGTTTGGAATAAAGTCACATCTGCATCTTGAATAGGCATCTTAGTTTTATTGTCAATTACCTTTAAGGTTAACTTAGTAAATGGATCTACTTCAATATCTAGAGGAATAATGGCAGATTTCTTGGAATCCATTTGCTCGACTTCAAATTCTGCTTTACCGTAACCTTTTTGAACAATTGAGTACTTACAGTCACTACCTCTTTGTACTTTTATTTTTACGATACCTTCTTTGTCTGTTTCATACTCTTTATCATCACAAAGTGATTTAATCTTAGCTTTTTCAATAGGGAGTTTCGTTTTACCAGAGATGACTTTTAGTTCAAGTTCCGTTTCCATATTCTGCCAGTAGTAAATATCGTCCATACCCATACCACCGCTTCTATTCGATGAGAAATAACCTGAGTTTTCTTCTGGATTAGCTATTAACCCAAAATCATCAGAAGCAGAATTTATAGGAGCACCAAGATTTTTGACTGTTTTATAGGCTATGCCTTCCTTCTTAGAATAAAAAACATCTAAACCACCTAAGCCTGGATGACCATTTGAAGCGAAATACAAGTCTCCATTCTTATCTACATAAGGAAAAGATTCATCTCCAGGAGTATTTACTCCAGGTCCGAGATTGGTAGGGGTACCCAAATTCCCATCTATATAATCCGCAATATATAAATCTGTACCTCCTAATCCGCCTTCCATATTTGAGGAGAAAATAACTTTTTTATCATCTTGCGTCAAAGCAGGATGTGCTATTAAGAAATCTGGCTCTTTTCCAGATCCTCCATTGAGTTTCATCTCATTGATTATTGCCCAGTTGTCAGAACTTTTCTTATAGTTTACACGGTATAATTTGAGATTAACGGTTCTATTGTCAGAAGCTACTTTTACTTTTTCTTTATCATCTACATAAAAAGATCTCGTTAGAATCATAGAGCCATAATCTTTGGTAAAACTCATCGGGCCTTGCTGATACTTTTGACTAAAGTCTCTAAGTAATTTCGTTGGTTTTGAGAATCCCGTAGGACTAGAAGCATCGGACTTCTTGGAGAAAAAAACATCTGAAAAATATTCTAAATTTTCATTGATATTTCCAAAACCTGTTCCTTTTCTAGATTGTGAGGTAGAGACAAAAGCCAAACCATCATAATAATACACAGGACTATAATCATTCTGTGTCGTATTGATCATGCCGCAATTTTCAATGGTAATTAAAGGATTTTCTTCTGCAATAGCCTTAAAATAATCCTCTGAATACTCGTATTTGCCACCTTTTGGATTTCGAGCCTTAGCTAACTCATTATAAATCTTTGATGCTTTGTCATATTCTCCTTTGCTTACCAAAACCTGAGCATACTTAAGCTTCGATGTCGGTGAAACACCGGTAGAATTGTAAAGTTTAGTCAAATGCTGATAAGTCTCGTCAGAATTAGGATTTTCTAAATGATATAAATTAGCTATCTTTTCTAATAATTTAGTATTCGATGGGTTTTTAGCATGCTCCTCTTGGAGTAATGAAAAAGCTCTTTTATAATCATTTTTTTGGATAAATTTATCTGCAGCCAATTCTGCTTTGGATTGAGCTATTAATAGCGAAAAAAAGCTCAAAAATACAAGTAAAAAATAGAACTTGATATATTTCATAAAATTGAAATTATAGTGATTAGGAATTATAAAAAAACTAGAAATAATTCAAATATCTCGGCGATACAAATTTATCCTTGCCAGCGCCTCTTCCAAGATCCCAACCTACGAAAAGTTCATGAGACCCAGAGTTAGCCACTCGTAGATTACTTAAAGTATAATCATAGGCATAACCAATTTCTAACTTCTCCGTTACCAATACTTTTAAAATACCGATAATAGATTCTCCTCGTCCTTGGGAAATATTTACGAACTGAACATCACTTCCATTGATGTCGATTACCTCACCACCAAAACGATAGCCTGCTCCAATCCAAAAACGCTCTAACAAAAGAAAATTCAAGTTTAAATCTAAATTTGGAGATGAATTTTGAGACCATTTAAAGAAAGCTGTCGGCTTAAATTTCAATCCTTCTTCAGGGCCTATTACCCCGCCAATTGTAGCCATATAATGATTATATTGACGTGCAAATAAGTTGTCAACAGTTACAGAATCGGCATTTGAATTTCCAATTTTGAGTCTTAGTAAATGAGGCACAGAAGCACCAACGAAGAATCTTTTGGTATTGAAGAAAATTCCAGCGCCAAAATTTGGTAAAACTTTATTTACATTTTCTGCGGTTGTAAAATCGGGATCTGTAACTCTAGCATTAGTCCTATTATGATTCAAAAAGAATAATGAACCCATAAGACCTAGAGATAAATGCTCGTCTTCATTGATCCTTAGTCGATAGGCATAACTCAAATCAATTCCAAAGTTATTAAAGTTTCCTATATTATCTAACTTAAAAGCTGCAGAATAAGCCATATTATTTCTAGAACCAAAAGGCCCTTGAATACTAGCATATCCACTACGAGGCGCACCTTCGATACCAGCCCATTGATAGCGGAAAAGTCCACTTAGTACAGTTCGATTTTGATATCCTGCAGCAGCCGGATTTACAAATGTAGGATTAAACATGTACATACTAAATGCCATATCTTGCTGAGCTAAGATATTTAGAACAGAGCCAAACAAAAATAAAGGAATTAAAAAAAGTTTTTTCATAAAAAATAGATTAAAACGTTGCAAATATAATATATTTAAATTTTGTTTACATTAAGAATAGTGATTTGTAGTTTGAAAACCTATGCGCTTCCAATGAAAAAAGCCATAAAAAGCCATAAAAAGAAATATCAGATATAAGAAACTTAGAAAATACAACGATTCAACAAAGTATAAAATTGTGGACAGTGTGTTGACAACCATCCAAAAAATCCAATTGTTCGCTTGTTTTTTCAAAAGTAATTCATTGGCAAATACAGTAAATACGAGTACTGAAGAATCTAACAAAAGGTTTAATTGAGACAAAGAATTTGAAATTACCTTTATAGAAATCAAACGATTGTATATACCAAAAATAATTGTAATTAAAACAATTGAAGCAAAAAACAACCCAATCGTAGTTAGTAGACCATATTGAACGACATTGATTTGATTTACTGAGAGCTTTTCCCAATATAAAAAACCTTGTACACATCTAATAGACACATAGATTTGAAGCATCATATTAGCTATCAAAGAAGTTTGATAAAACAAATAAATAGACAATAAAGAAGCCACTAAAAATAACATCCAAGAAGATTTGTAATGATATATAGCAAATAGCGTGCCTAAAAAAGAAAACAGGGTAACAATACCCTCCAAAATCTTATGTAACAAAATGATATCCAAAGACTTATAATTTAGTTTCGCTTTGCATTAATGTGTCTTGAATTTTATAAGCGAGTTTCAAAGCATTTGTGGCTTGCAACACAGTTACACTCGGTTTACTTGAGGTTTGAATCGCATTTAAAAAATCTGATAACTCATTTAAAATAGAATTATTATTTTCGAATTCCTCATGAAGGTATTGCAACGATCTTTTTTCACCTAGATTATTTATAAATTCAACGCCTGAATCTAAGTCAGAAGATATTTTATAATGTTCGAAAGCACTATCCGAGAAATCAATGGACATATATTGATTTTCTTCGAAAATCCTAAACTTACGCATTTTTTTCATAGAAATCCTACTAGAGGTCAAATTAGCTATGATATTTCCTTCAAATTCGATACGACAATTAACGATATCCCAGGTATTACTAATTATAGATACTCCGTTTGCATAAATAGCTTTTATGGGTGTATTGGTCAAAAAAAGCACTAAGTCTAAATCATGTATCATCAAGTCAAGAACAACCGACACATCTGTTCCTCTTGGATTATAAGGGGCAAGTCTATGGATTTCAAAAAATTTAGGTGATTTTAGCAGGGGATATGCTGCTCTAAAAGCTTGATTAAATCGTTCTACGTGACCTATTTGTATAATTTTCGAATAATTTTCAACTTTGGACACCAAGTCGTCTGCTTCATCGATGGAGAATGTAATAGGCTTTTCTATAAAAATATGTTTCTGGGCCTCAATCGATCGAATGGCATAAGCGTAATGAAACCCTGTAGGTGTGACAATGTCCACAATTTCCACAACATTAAGAAGTTCATCAAATGAGTCACAAGGAATTACCTGATACTGTAAAGCTAATTTTGATACGATATCCGGGTCAATATCAAATATATACAAATCTGAATTATCAATAAGTTTAAGCCAGTTTTGGATATGGTAATTTCCTAAATGACCCAATCCAATGACTCCGACTTTCATTATTCGAAAATTTTAATCTCTACACGACGATTCTGAGCCCTACCTGATTCTGTTTCATTATCGGCTATAGGCTCAGCGTCTCCAATACCTCTAGATGTAATTCGAGAAACTGATACTCCTTTATCTATGAGATATTTTTCTACTGCCTTTGCTCTACTTTCAGCAAGTTTTTTATTAGTTTCAGAATTGCCTCGATTATCTGTATGGCCTTCAATTGAGACCTTGTATTTAGGATTGTCTTTCATCATTACGACAAATAAATTCAGATAATAAAAGGACATCTTATGAATTTTAGATTTGCCTGTTTCGAACTGCAAATTCTTTTGTAAATCATTGGCTACGGATACGGAATTCTTATCTTCTACTGGTTTCTTATCTTTTGGACAGCCTTTGTGTTCTGGATTACCTTTTTCAAAAGGACATAAATCAAAGGCATCAGGAACGCCATCTTCATCTAAATCTGAAGTATTGAGTTGGTCTGCAGTAACCTCAGGACATCCTTTGTTTGAAATAGGACCTGGAACGTCAGGACATCCATCTGTTTCATCTGAGACTAAATCACCATCTTTATCAGGACAACCATCAAGTTCTTTGAGACCTGCTTGTTTAGGACATTTATCAAATAAATCAATGATTCCATCATTATCTGTATCAGGACATCCTTTGTTTTCAGCCGGGCCTTTTAGTCTTGGACATAAATCATCTTTGTCGGCAATACCGTCTTTGTCAGTATCGGGGCATCCATTTGTCTCTGCTGAGCCTTTTTGACGTGGACATTCATCGACCTTATCAGGTACACCATCTTCATCTGTATCTGGAGGTGGGCATCCATTGTCTTCACAAGTACCTTGCTGACCATGGCATTTATCCTTTTTATCTGACATTAAATCGTTATCGCTATCCTTCTTTTTTCCTCTTTTGAGTATTGGAATGTTCACACTTACATGAACGCCTACATTTTTGGTAGTTGACTTAATTCTAGTAAATGGTAAAATATCTGTAACTCCAATATTGAGAAAAAGCAATCTCGCACCAAAGCCAACATTCACCTCAGAAGAAAGCATATGATATTGGATAGGTAAATATAAACCAATTAGTTTATGTTCGAATCTAGGGGTAATTCCAAACCAACTCGTATTCATATAGGAGCCATTATCTTTACCTTGAAGACTATAAGTGCCTTGTAAGCCGAGATAAAATTTCTGAGAAAATTTATAATCTACAAAAAAATGAACTCGAGTTGGTGCATTAATCGAAAAAGTCTTTCTCGTCGAATCTATATCTAATCCCATTGATTTTAATGAATTAGCTGAATCAATGAATTTTTCAGACGTTAAAACTTCATTAAATTTATTTGTCGCTACATTTCTAAAAAAAGATGAATCAAAAGTAAGCTTAGATATAGGTACATTAGATTTGAAGTCTATACCGCCAACATCTAAAATCGATAATCCAAACCTAACCTTATATTTATTCAAGTCATGACGTATATTATCTGTCTTACAATCCATTTCATAGGTATAGTTTTCACTTCTATCTTTGATTTCATATATTCCTCCTAGGTCAAATCCAAAAGATGTACTAGAAAAAAGCGATGACATATCAAAATCCGTAGAACCATAATACTGCATTTTGACAGGACCATTGAGATAAGCAATTGTTCGGCTGTCTTTTAAACTCATATCTATATCTTCGGCCTGAGCATACATCCCGAAGAGTCCCATATATATTTTTGGGGTCAAACCTAATTTAATTTTAGCTCTAGGACCATCCTTCAATACCGCCGCCATAGTTAGACCTATCTGACCATAAAGCGCTATTGAGGCGTTTAGATTATTAGAATTATTTGGTCCATAAGAACTAGTATCTCTATTGTCATATATATAGCGACCTAATTTACCATCTATTCCATTAGCGGCTACATTTACATTAAAACCACCATGTAAGGCAAATGAAACTTTTTCATTGACACTATACATTAATCCAAAAACTTGATTTACTTGTGCATAGGCCGCATTCATTCCATTTGGATTGACCAAAGGGTAATATTTTCTTTTTAATGAATCATTGCCAGCATCTTGTGGTATAGGGAAATTATCCGAAGAAATACCTGCCAAAGTATTTGATGCCATCGCACTCAAGGACAATAGTGAAGCATGGAACTTATATCTGCTGTCCGCAATCTCTGCAGGGTTATAGCCCAAAGCGTGAACACCTGAATAAGTAGAGGAATACTGACCAAAACTATTTTGTGCTTTTAAGTTTAGAACCTTAAAAAAAATTAAACCAAAAATTACTAAATATCTCATTGAAACTAGAATGAAGGCAAAGTTAATAAAATTCTATAAAATAGTAGTGATTAATTTAAGATCTTATCTCAATGTGACATTTTGAAACGAGTTGATGTATTATTTTTTGAATAATGGCATCGATATCTTTTTCTTCCATAGTTTTATGTTCATCTACCAAGTGAAATCGCAGGGCATAAGATTTTTTTCCTTGCGGTAATTTATTAGATTCATAGAAATCTAGCAAACTTATTTTTTTTATTTGTGAAATTTTTAAGTCGTTAATATAAGACACTATATCTTGATATAACACTTCGATATCGACCAAAAAAGCTAAATCCCTTTTAACTGGTTGAAATTTGGGCATTTCCTCAAAACGAAGTTTATGATTCTGGATAAAATCCCAGATATAATCTAAGTTTAATTGACCATAAACGACATTTGAATCTAATGCAACTTTCTCTAGAATACTTGTATTAAATTCACCAATTCTTCCAATATTTTTTTCTTTGATATATATATCTAAACATGAATTGAAATTTTCGTCTTGAACTTCTCTATAGTCAATATCGAGACTCCAACGAGACAAGATAGCATCCATGCTTTCTTTGATATCGAAGAAACTCACGACATCTGGTTTCGCATTCCGCCAAAATTTGGGTACCTTAAATCCATGACTTACCCAAGACATGACGTTCCGCTCTTCATAGCCCTCAGAAGTCTTATGATAAGTCTTACCAATTTCAAAACCCTTGAAATCCTCGACAGATCGATTTAAATTATAACTTACTGCTTCAAGAAGACCGAAATATAAATTTTCTCTAAGGCAATCCAAATATGAATTCATAGAATTCATAAGCATTACGGGGTTATCATAATAAATAGACTTAGAAATAGAAGTACTCATCGTCTCAAAATACCCCATACCGACCATTAGACTACTCATAAATTCTGTAAAATCATGAAAGTTTCTTGATGGTAAAAAAGTTAAGGATGATTTTACAGTAGATGGAATTGGTATTTCATGAAACCCTTTGATTCGTAAAATTTCTTCAATTATATCTTCTGAACGTAAGACATCAAATTTAGCAGGATGTGTAGCAACCGTAACTGAATTACTATCTTGACTTACGATAGAAAATTGTAAATTCGTCAAGATATCTATTAATTGGTCAACTGAAATAGGATACCCTGCATAAAGAGCGACCTTTTTAATTGGGATTAGAACTTCTTTTGGTTGATAGTTTGCTGGAGCGAAAGTTTGAATTTCTGAAAATTTTGCATTTGGATATACCTCAGCAATTAGGGCTTGAATTATTTGTGTATTTTGGTAGATACGGCTTGGATCAATTCCTTTCTCAAATCTATTACTCGCATCGGTTTTAATTCCAATTCTTTGCGCTGTTTTTCTAATTTGG
The DNA here is from genome assembly GCA_025455685.1 of Chitinophagales bacterium. Classification (GTDB taxonomy): domain Bacteria; phylum Bacteroidota; class Bacteroidia; order Chitinophagales; family JADJOU01; genus JALOMB01. Next base: position 15,482 of record JALOMB010000034.1, read on the forward strand.
ACATCATCAAATAGAGCAGATTCGATAAAAATTTCTTGGGTATTTGGCAATACTCCTGATTCATGAGCGCCGATAATTCCGGCAAGAGCGACAATTTTAGCGTCATTTAACACAAGGATATCTCCAGGCATAATATGCAATTCAGAATTATCGAGACTATTCATCTGTTCTTGCTTTTGTGCCGCAGTAATGCGAATACTTTCTGAGCTAAGTCTATCTAAATCAAAACAATGAAAAGGTTGACCATAGAGCAAAGTAGCATAATTAACAATATCGACCAAAGGATGTATAGAGCGCACTCCTAGCAAGGATAAACTAGTGGCCAATTCTTCTACTTTATCCCATTTAGGCTGTCCAAATACAGCACTAAAACCATAATATGCCATGCATTTTTCTGTGTCAATACTTACCTTAATCTTATTTTCAAGCGTTTGAACTGGTGGAGTAAATTGAGATTCTATCCATTTGATTGGAATTTTCCTGGTATGACAGGCCGCTAATAGGTCCAAAGCTACGCCTCTATGATATAATGCGTCATTTCTATTGGCGGTAAGGCCAATATCATATATACAATCTTCAATTTTGGGAAAAACCTCAGAAAGAGGTTTGCCAATTTCTAGCTCATGATCTAAAATAGCAATACCTGAATTATCCAAACGAATACCTAATTCAGAATATGAACATAACATCCCATAAGAGTCTATGCCTCTAATTTTTGCCTGCTTGATCTCAAAAGAATTATCATCTATAGTATGAATAAAGGTACCAATAGGAGCTACAGCAACTTTTATATTAGATCTTAGATTAGGTGCACCACAAACAATTGTAGCTATCTTATCAATATCATATCGCACTTGAGCAATGTTTAGCTTGACTGCATTAGGATGTTTTTCGAAACTTTCGACATAGCCTACTCTAAAAAGACTTAAATCATTCTTATTTACTACATTATGAATAGATTCGACTTCTAAGCCTATTGACGTCAAAAGCTCCGCTAATTGATCACTAGATAAATCAAAGTCTATGAAGCGGCGTAAATGTGCATAGGAGATTTTCATACGTTAAAATTATTTTCTATAGATCTGAGCACCTATTTGATTTAATCTAATATCAATGTTTTGATAACCTCTGTCTATTTGGTCGATACTATGAATGATGGATGTGCCTTCAGCGCTTAATGCGGCTATTAGCAAAGAAACGCCTGCTCTAATGTCGGGCGAAGTCATTTGAATGCCGCGAAGTTTCTTTTGACGAGCTAATCCTAAGACCATAGCGCGATGTGGATCACATAAAATGATTTGAGCACCCATATCTTTGAGTTTATCTACGAAAAACAACCTAGACTCAAACATTTTTTGATGAACGAGTACCGCACCTTTTGCTTGAATCGCTGTGACTAAGAGAATACTTAATAAATCAGGCGTAAAACCAGGCCAAGGATGGTCATATATCGTCAAAATTGACCCATCAATATAGGTAGAAATCTCGTAAATATCTTGGCTAGGTATGAAAATATCATCATCTCTGATTTCTAATTGAATCCCTAACTTTTGAAAAGTATCTGGAATAAGTCCTAAATGATCTACGGCACAATTTTTAATGGTAATTTCAGACTGAGTCATAGCAGCAAGCCCTATGAAGGATCCTATTTCAATCATATCAGGAAGCATACGATGCGTCGTGGCATGAAGTTTTTCTACTCCTTGAATTTTAAGTAGATTTGAACCTATGCCAGAGATTTTAGCGCCCATTTGATTTAGCATTTTACAAAGTTGCTGAATATAAGGCTCACAAGCTGCATTGTATATCGTAGTATCTCCAGGGATTAGTACAGAGCATAGAAGCAAATTAGCGGTACCTGTTACAGAAGGCTCTTCTAAGAGCATTGTGGCTCCTTTTAGATTAGTGCCTTGAATTGAAAAAATGGATTTTTCTTCATCATAAGAAAAAGTAGCCCCAAGTTTTTGAAAACCAACTAAATGAGTATCAATAGGTCTTCTACCAATTTTATCTCCGCCTGGTTTTGGGAGATATGCTAGTCCACATCTGGCTAGTAGCGGACCAAGCAACATTACAGAGCCTCTTAGCTTAGATGCTTTTTCAAGGTATTGTGGTGTTTTGAGAATTTCTACATCTATCTGGTCAGCATGAAATGTATAGGTATCCTCAGATTTCTTTTCTACTTTGACACCGAGTAGTTTCAGAATATCAATTAAATGAAGTACATCTATAATTTGAGGGATATTTGATATTTCGATCATTTCATCACACAATAAAACAGCACTTAGTATTTGAAGCGCTTCGTTCTTGGCACCTTGTGGATTCAAAAACCCATGTAACGGCTTACCTCCTTCGATAATAAAATGTGACATGACTACCTTTGCTTGAATTTTTGATTTCTATATTTATTTTTATTATGGCTATAAGGTTTAGAATGTTGACGTACAACAGGCACATTTTTTATCGTTTCATCTTCATCCATGAGAATTTTTTTATCAGATATTGTGAATAAATCATTTTTGACTATTTCATCATTTACCATTTCATTATTCCAGTTCTTATGAACAGCTTTCATAAAACTAGCAATTGTAGGCGTCATACTTTTGATTTCATCCGAATTCATGTCCTTGATATGGTCTATATAGTTTACGATATATTTACCATAATGTTTGTTTTTGGAATTAACTAAGGGATAAGTTAAATTTGCCTTAATGTTTTTAAGCTCATCAATTCTAGTAATTTCATAGGGTGAGTCAACATTAAGGGTATAGTTAGATACATAAAACAATTGATCCCAAACTATTTTCTGAATGTTTTCGATAGAATTGAGTTGCGGATTTAGTCGGATAATCATATCTACAAGATAATGACATGCATCTTTTCTCATATCTTTATCTTCGAGCGTTACTATATAACTGATGAATTCTTGAAAAATTCTACCATATTCTTTTAAAATGATTGGTTTCTTTTGCACGTATTTATATTTTAAATGACAAAACTACGAAAAAATAAAAAAAAAGGAGGGAAAATTTGTCCCTCCTTAATTTTGAAAAATATTAACTTTAAAATATTAGTTGCCAATTTTGACCCATTTAGTTCCATCAGATACTATTTTTACTGAGTTTCCAATTGTAGCACCTACACCTATTCCCGCTGCAATATCAGAACTAATAGATGTTTCAATAGTTCCATAATAAGATTTGATTCCAGGGGTAAGGTTAAGAATTTTACCATCAGTATCAGCAAGACAAATGATAGAGATTATTCTTCCTTTGTTAGCGGCAGAAGCGGCAGGCAAAGTTAAGGTATGATTACCCGTTCCTTCATAGATATAGATATCATCATTATTATTTACAGTTAAATCTGTAGTAAAATTAACAACGCCTTTGTTAGTTAACACAGAAGTTGCAATAGCTTTAACTTGACCAAGACTATCTACAGTCATAATGCTGTCTTTTCTCTGACCTGAAGGTAAACCTGTGATTTTGAATTTATTGCCTCCTGTAGCGAAAGTCATAGAATCTTTAGCTGCTGATTGAGTGATTGTAGTCGCTCTGTTTAATGTTCCGCCTAAGATTACGGAATCACCACTTGCGCCATTGCTTACGCCATTACCAGCTAAAGTTCTTAAACTTGCACTAGAGATTCTTTTTACTTGACCGATACTATCTACTACCATCAAACTATCTCTTGTAGTGCCTGCCGTTAGGCCTGTGATTTTAAATTTGTTTCCGCCAGTAGCGAAAGTCATAGAGTCTTTGGCTGCAGTTTGCGTAATCGTAGTCGCTCTATCTAACGCTCCGCCTAAGATTACGGAATCACCACTTGCACCATTGCTTACGCCATTACCTGCTAAAGTTTTGAGGTTTGCAGATGATATTCTCTTCATCACACCTGTAGCCGCATCAACCACTACCAAGCTATCATTTAAAGTACCTGAT
>JALOMB010000035.1 GCA_025455685.1 Chitinophagales bacterium
AAATAAATGAATATCTTCAAACTGATGATTTAAATCATCCGCACACCTACCTGATAAATAATGTAATAAAAAGTTTTTTACCGCATTCAAAAAAAAAACACTAAACTTGCACTTTGATTTGAACTTTAAAAATGAAGCATAGAATTAAGAATAATTTTGATAAACTATCCAAAGCTAAGAATCTTTTTAAAAATATAAAAGATGAGTTTATCTTTGTAATCTATCAAGATCAGACTTTTGAGACTAAATTCTCTCTTAAACTCTCTAAGATTAGATTTTTATTGCTCGCATCTCTTCTTTTTTTAATTTCTGTAGCGGTATCTTCTTTTATAATAGTTTTCACGCCCATCAAATACTATGTACCAGGAATGAGCGACTCCTATAATCGAAGTGACTATATTAAACTTGTACAACTCAAAAACAAACTAGAAGAAACAAATCGAGCCAATGAAATCTATATCAATAACCTCAAACAAGTGCTCACCGGTGAATTTCATGCCGACAAAAAAATAAAAGATCAAAACGAAGATCAAATCGACACTACTCAATAATTTAATCAAAAAAACAATAAATTTATGTTCAAAGGTACTCCAGAAAAAACACAAAATTTCAACATTCAAGCTATTAATAGTATTGGCAATGGCACTGTAATTGAAGGTGCTATAAAAGCAGAAGGTGATTTGAGAATAGATGGAAAAGTTCTCGGAAATATTACTTTAAAAGGCAAAATAGTCCTTGGTGCCTCAGGAGAAATTATAGGCGATATTCAATGTCAGAACGCTACTATAGAAGGAAAACACAAAGGAAATTTAAAAGTCAGTGGCTTACTTCAGCTCGCTCGAACAGCGAATCTAGACGGAAACATCGAAGTAGCTAAACTCATCGTAGATGAAGGTGCCGTCATTCAAGCACAAATCAAAATGGTCAATACCTCTGGAAATCAGGCTAAATAAATAATTCTTGAGGGCTTATATGCAGTATGCGGGCATGGCCTTTAGCTTGCTCGCATATATCTTAGTAGGATATGGAATAGCGAAACTAATTATCGCTAAATTTAGTTGGGATGAGCCCTTAACCTATGCATCCTGCATCACTATAGCACTGCTTATTGGCCTGTATCAGATTATCTCAGAGATATTGCGCAATTCTCATAAAAAATAATGTACTACTATTTTTTTTTGCTCGCTTTGACTATTAATTTGTTTTTTCATTATTATTTGGGGCAGATTGATTTAGAATTACCCTCAATAATGGCTATTTGTGTAGCTGTGGTATTTCCAATGATTTATCGATATCAGTCAAAAAATATTCGAAACACACATAAAACCTATCTAGGAATTATGTACAGTTTTATTGGAAAAACTATTTATCTAATGATTTTCTTCATTTGGTATGATAAAAAAGGATTGACTACCTGGTACTTTTCATTTGTCAGTACCAACGTAGGTATCGCTTTGGTACTTTCTAATTATTTTCTAGCCAAATTAAAAAAGGAAGATTAGGATTTTTGGTTATTTTTGCTTTAGAAAAAAAAAAAATATGGCTTCAGGTTTTTTTGCAATTTTGGATGACATAGCAGCATTGATGGATGACGTAGTCGTCATGAGCAAGTTAGCAACCAAAAAAACTTCTGGAATTTTAGGAGACGACTTGGCAGTTAATGCTGAGAAATCTACTGGATTTGTGTCTTCTAGAGAACTACCGATTTTAGGCAAAATTGCCTTAGGTTCCTTTATCAATAAACTTATCATCATTCCATTAGTGTTTATTTTATCGGCTTTATATAAACCGGCTGTAATTGCTTTTTTAATTTTTGGCGCTTTATTCCTAGCTTATGAAGCTGTATTGAAAATTAAAGAGTTCCTGGATTTTTTAATTAATAAAAAAACCACCCAAAAAAATATCGCTGTAGATGACCTGACCACACCAAATATAGATGAAAGTAAAGAAATCGAAAATTCCAAAGTTAAATCAGCAATTATTACGGATTTTATCTTATCTCTAGAGATTATCATCATCGCTCTGTCCACGGTACTCGACGAGACGCTTTTAGAGCAAATTCTAGTCGTATCTGTTGTTGGAATAATAGCGACTATAGGGGTTTATGGAATAGTTGCCCTAATAGTCAGATTAGATGATATGGGTTTGTTTTTGATTCAGCGATCCAAAAACAAGGGATTTCTAGCCTCAATCGGTCATGGAATGGTCTGGCTATTACCTCAGATTATCAAGGCCTTGTCCTTCATAGGAGTTATAGCATTACTCATGGTAGCTGGAGAAATTCTAGTTCATTATATACCTTGGATACATCAATATTCAGATAGATTTCTCCATGCTTTACCAGAAATTCTAAGGTTTATGTTTGTGGCGTTTGTGGTAGGCTTATTGGTTTTTGGATTAATTAAACCAATCTCAATTTTGGTAAAAAAACTAAAATGATATTTTAATCTCATCTAAACCAAAAAAAATCATCTAATATACTAGAAAACGAATCCTATGAAACTTGTAAGAATTGAATTAAAATGGGCTTTAATTTTCTCATTGGTTAGTTTGCTATGGATGATTTTGGAGAAAATTTCAGGCCTACATGGCAAGAACATTGATTATCACATGTATTTAACCAATCTCTTTGCTTTACCTGCCATATCTGTTATAGTTCTAGCACTCAAAGACAAGAAAATGAACTTTTATTCTGGTCAAATGTCTTATCAAAAGGGATTTATCTCGGGACTAATCTTAACTATATTCATCGCATTGCTGAGTCCTCTGACTCAATGGATTACTTCATATATTATTTCACCTGAGTATTTTCCTAATGTCATCAAACGTTCGGTAGAAGTAGGCTATTACAAAACCACTGAAGAGGCTCTAAGATTCTTCAACTATCCAAACTATGCCAAACAAAGTGCTATTGGTGCCTTAATCATGGGTATCGTTACTACTGCTGTAGCAATGATTTTCTTGCGTACCAAATCCTATACAAAGTAATTTTCATAGATAGTTTGCATATAGCATACCTTTTTAAGCATCTTCCCAAAAGTTACCTGCCATTTTGCGAAACCCGAAACACCAACTATTGACAATGAGAAAACAAAGAAATTTGTTACGAAAAAACTGGTCAGATTTAACAGCTGAAATAAGCAAGGCAATTGCTGACATAGGAATTCCTGACACAGACTTTCGGTCTCTGTCTATTCACGACAATTGGAAACAAATTGAAGAGAAAATTTATCAAACATTTTGTACACTGACACATCCTACCCAAAGACCAATTTGGCTATGGACGAACTTTAAACTTGACACTTTTTCGCTTTCAAATTTACACGACAGACCAGAACTTTATTTGGACAAATTGGTCGACAAAACTGAAACAGTTTGGTATGTTGTAAATGAAACAATTAATGAAGGCAAAAAATTTTGGTTTTATGAAGGAAAAATAAAAAGTATTAAAGCTATAATTGACGAAACTTGGTTTGACGAAATTTATATAGTTTCCAAAAAATATGAATGGCTAATTTGCATTAATCATCACGACATTTTAATTGCGACAGGAAATAAAATGCCAGACAAATTGAGAAAAATAGAACTTGAATACCAAGAAAAAAACGGCAAATAACAGCTCCTTCCCATAAGTGGCGGTTCAGTTCTAAAATCAAGCTCTGTGCTTCTATCATAGTTTCTGCTTGGTTGACAGTGAAGTGCTCAGAAATCGCCACCTTCGATAGCGCATTTTGTATCTACATACTACTCAATAGCCACTTATAATAAAATCAATTTAAAAAATTTAATCAGATGTCACAAAAAAATAATTTATCGTTTGAACAAAACCAAAGAGTATGGAACGAAAAAGGTCAAGATTATGCTAAAGCCATAAATTAAATGGTTGCTTTTGCTGGGACTCATGGCTGGGATAATGTGAAAGGTGAAGAGCCGCTAGACAAAAGAGCGCATTTGGCAGAAGAGGTATTTAACCTTCTAAAAAAAGCTAAGAACGAAGCCCAAATAGCTCTATCATTTATACTAACGATAGCTCCATTGTGGTTTTTCCTATGATGGTTTCAATTTCTAAGTTGTCCTTAACTCCTGTAGGAACTTTCCCCAAGCTCCATTTTTACAGTCTTGTTTTTCTGTGTTAAGCCCTGACAATGAATAAGTAAGAAAACAAAGAATAGGAAAGCCCTCTTAAGATTATAACTAATTTACTATTTCTTAAGTAAAGATATTTCAGTTAGAATAAAAAAGACGCAAAATTAAAGCAAGAAAGATTTATTTCCCTTTAAAATCCGCTTTTCGTTTGTTTAAAAAAGCATCAACCCCTTCTTTAAAGTCTTCGGTATCAAAGAGTTCTGAAAAATATTTATTTTCATTGGTGTAGCCCACAGGGCCATCGTTGAAATAGGAATTTACCGCAAAAATTACTTTTCCAATCGCTAAAGGTGCTTTGGTGTTGATTTTTTGGAGTAGTTCAACTGCTTTTGGGATAAGTGCTTCGGAAGTTACGACATGATTGACAAGCCCTAATCTCAATGCTTCGTCGGCCTTGATACTATCCGCAGTCATGAGCAATTCCATGGCTTTTCCTTTGCCGATGAGCTGCACTAAGCGCTGTGTACCTCCATAACCCGGAATCAAGCCTAGATTGACTTCTGGCTGCCCGAAGCTGGCATTTTCACTAGCAATTCTAAAATGACAAGCCATCGCTAATTCCAAACCACCACCTAACGCAAAGCCATTCACCGCAGCGATAATGGGTTTATAGCAATTTTCTATTCTAAAAAAAACATTATGACCTCTGCGTGATAGCTTGAGGGCTTCGTTGGCATTAAATTTAGAAAATTCAGCGATATCCGCACCCGCCGCAAATGCTTTAGCGCCTTGACCTGTGATTAGAGCGGATTTAATCTCGCCGTTGTGATAGAGTTCATCAAGGGCTTCATCGATTTGATCGAAGACTTCTTTATTTAAGGCGTTATATTTTGATTCTCTATGAATGGTAATGTGAAGAATCTGGTCTTTAATTTGGGTAACAACTGCTTTTTCCATAGTTTTTTTAATTTAAATCTAAATGCTACAAGTACAATTTTCTTGGGACAAAAATAATATTTTTTGAGGGAATAGGAGTATTTTTAAGCTCGTTATTTAATTTTAATTTTATCGTAATGTAATAGAATATGATTCATGATATAAAATCCAAATCCTTGAATGGAGTCTTCCATCTTGGATAGAAGGGTTGCATTGTTTTTGACTAGTTTCTGACCGACTTCGGTACGTATAAAGCCAATGAGTAGCTTAAGCTCAGATTCATCAAAAATACTAGCATATGTATATTTCAAACTGCTAAAATAATTCCTAAACAAATCAGGATTTTCTTTTAAATACAATTGGATAGAGTCCTCTGAAACCATATTTTTTATATTGAATGCCACGTATCTTTGAAGCGTAGTTAGATGCTGACTTTTAACTTCTGATATCGTCAAAAAAGTATCGACTAGCGCTAAATGAGTTTTAGCAAATATAGGCCCTGGGTCAGGCGGTGGTGGCGGTATTAAGGATTCATCTTCAATTCCCTGTGACATGGAAGCGAAGCGAAGCATGAAGCATAATAAAATTAAGAAAAACTTTTTCATAAAACTTTTGGGCAAAATTTTATTTCAAAAATAACAAAATAGAATTTTAAAAGCATAAAAAAATAGAATTTTAATAGAAAATGTTATATTTGTATTCATCATTTAAAAAAATCCAAGAAATCCAATGAAGAAATCCTCCTCATTATCCAAAGAAGAAATCCAAAAAGAGTGGAACTTAAAAGGACTAAACTATGCTAAAGCCGTCAACGAAATGGTTGCTTTCACGGAAAAAAATGGTTGGGATAGCTGGAAGGGTGAAGAAGCCGAAGATGAAAGAGCACACCTAGCAAAAGAAATAATCAAGCTACTAAAAACAGCTAATCAAGAAGACAAGGTCGCAGAATTTAGAGAGGATTTTCCACCGTCACATGAGCCCTTGATTTCTGTATTTGACCAAAAATCAATTTCACTTCATCAATTTCACTTCATAGAAGACCAAAAAATCGTATTTCTCTCAGGAGCCCCTTACGAAGAGAGAACCGCTTATATACTTGATGAAGACAGGATCACCACCCTAGCAAAAGATATCACGGCTATTGGTAAATCCAAACGAAATAATATATTTGCTATAGCGACTCCAGAAAAAATATCGACTTCAAACGGCTGGGCAGGTCAAATCATTAGTGAATTTGAACGAAAGCAGACAGCAAATATAGGAATTACGGAGCTTATTCCTTTTAATGATGGAAAAAAAGTTTTGCTCGTCACTTCTGAGGGAATTTTTTTGATTTCTAGCTCCTCAGAGCAGCTCATTCATCCGATCAATGAAGATAATGAAGACAATTGGACACCTGATATAGATATGGAAAATGCTACTTTGTCACATGACAATAACTATATCGTAGTAGGTGACCAAGCTTTGGATCATCGAATATTAGATGCCGAGGGAAATCAAATAGGGCAGATTGGTCCTCAATCCTCTTATCCACATTATTGTTTATTTTCCAAAGATGATACGCAGCTAATCACTAATTCATGTCATTTTTACAATGGAGTCACCATTGGTGTATCCGCTAGTAAACTAAATGGAATTAAGATCGAAGCCTATGAAGAAAGTGATGAATATATTGAAATTGACGATTCGATGCGCGTGTACACAGGGGTATCTACAAAGGATTATTATATCCTAGGAGATGCCTATGGCTATATCAAAGCATTCGACAAAAAGGGAAAAATGCTATGGAGGCATTTCTTAGGAGGTACAATAAGTGGGATGACCTTGTCGGATGACGAAAAGACGCTATGGGTGGGCTCTTATAGTGGCATGCTTCATAAACTTACTTTAGGCAAAGGGCATAGAGATCTACATACTATTGGCAATGCAAATCATTTTGAAGAATTTAGGCTATTGATATGGAAGAATGAACCTCAAATTTGGAAATGGTAAAGGATAATATACTTCATGCTATCTTACTTCGGTGAAATTTTTCGAATTAAAAGACAAATAACAAATGTTTAAAATAATTCATTTTGCATTTGTTTAAGCATACTTCATAAATAAAAATAAATAGAAAGATGCAAAACCCCAATCTCAAAAAAGCTCAAATTTATTTAGATAAATATTTTAAAGAAATATTGTCCAATCCAGATAAATACAAAGACATACCCCATCCGCTCTATGCAGTAGAGCAAATCCTCCACAAACTCAAAACTAAAAATAAAATCGATATTAAGCTCAATACTTCCATACCTATTCTAACTAAACGATTTAAAGAAAAAACTTCAATTCCAAAAGTGCTTTATCAATATAGCATTTTGCATTATTGGGCTATAAAAGAAATCAATCATGATGAAATTTTTCCTTCTTTCGAAGAAATTTTAAAAAAATCCAATCATATTTTGACTTCAAAAGATATGGAGTTTACGAAAACTGGAGCGACTAGAGCCTATACCAATATGCGTTTTGCATTCAACACCCTAGTCAATTGCGGACTCATCAATTCCCGAGACTATAATGCTAAAAGATATTTTTCTATATCCATACTCGGACTCATTATATTAATTTATAATAAATATCTGGCTAGAGATGATAATCATTTAAAAAATGATTTAATTCCGCTTTGGGAAATCTCTGATTTGATATATTTTGATCAAAAAAAAGAAACCGAAAAAGGTCTTAATTTGGATACAAGTCTCGATCAACTCATATACAAATTAGATCAAGACAAGAAATTTGAAGTCTACTTAAATCATATTTCAAATAATACGGTAACAACTGAAGAATTCCAAGAAATTAAAAGATTAGTATCTGAATTTCATCAATATAAGACTCAAGTACTAGATAATAATCTGACTCAAGAATCAAAAAAATCCTTAGGAATTGACTTTAGAAAAAAAATGACTGAAAATTCAAAAAATACAGATAAATTCAAAAAAAATCTATTGATTCATTACAAACAAATCCCAAATTCGCTCTAAAACTCCAGCCCGACATTGACCCATTGTCCGTCGAAACTAACTTGATACTTCTTATAAAAATCAATCGCCGGCGTATTCCAATCCAAAACCTGCCAAGTCATCCCACTACAATTCTCGTCTCTTGCAATTTGAATAGAATAGTCAAACAAGGCCTTACCAATACCACTTCCTTGATAGGATTTGGTTACAATTAAATCTTCGAGATAAAACCTTTTGCCTTTCCAAGTAGAATACCGAAAATAATACAAAGACATACCGACTATTTTTTCATCTAGCTCTGCTACGATACAGTCAAATAATTTAGCTTCAAAGTCTTTTTCCATTTGGTTTAGCGAATTAGTTACTTCGTGCAGTCCTTTTTCAAATTCGGCCAACTCTAAAATTAAGTCCAATACCTGAGGCAAATCAACGACTTCTATTTTACGAATATTCATAGGTTAGACTAATAAATTATTCCAACTCGTGTGTTTGGCTATGGTAGCAGGTAAATCGGCAATAGGAATTCTCGTTTGCTCCATAGTATCTCTATGGCGAATGGTTACTTGATGGTCTTCCAAAGTCTGATGGTCTATGGTAACGCAAAACGGCGTACCGATAGCGTCTTGACGACGGTATCTTTTGCCAATAGAGTCTTTTTCGTCATATTGGGCATAAAAATCTAACTTAAGACTATCAAAAATTTCTTTGGCTTTTTCTGGAAGACCGTCTTTTTTGACCAAAGGCAAAATAGCCACTTTATAAGGTGCGAGGGTAGGATGAATTTTTAGGACTACCCTTTCTTCGTTGTTTGGCATGGCTTCTACCTGATAGGCTCCGGTAAGTACGGATAGAAACAACCGAGAAACACCCACAGAAGTCTCTACGACATAAGGAACATAGGATTCATTGAGTTCCGGGTCGAAATACTGCAATTTTTTTCCTGATAAATTTTGGTGCTGAGTCAAATCAAAATCTGTACGAGAGTGAATGCCCTCTAACTCTTTGAACCCAAAAGGAAATTCAAACTCAATATCCACAGCGGCATCTGCATAATGAGCAGTTTTGATATGGTCGTGAAATTTATATTTTTCTTTGGAAATACCTAATCGCTGATGCCAAGCCATTCTTTGCGATTTCCAATATTCGTAAAACTCTTTTTGGGTGCCCGGTTTGATGAAAAACTGCATTTCCATTTGCTCAAATTCCCGCATTCGGAAAATAAACTGTCGTGCCACAATCTCATTTCTAAAGGCTTTGCCAATTTGTGCAATGCCAAAAGGAATCCGTTGCCTAGAAGTATTGAGTACATTGAGAAAATTGACAAATATGCCTTGTGCCGTCTCAGGGCGAAGATAAATCTTGTCTGAATCTTCCGCCAAAGAGCCGATTTGCGTAGAAAACATCAAGTTAAATTGTCTTACTTCTGTCCAATTTTTGCTTCCTGAAACAGGGCATACAATTTCTAAATCGATGATAATTTGTCTTAAATCGTCTAAGTCATTGTTTTCCAGGGCGTTTTTAAATCGAGCTTCTATCGTCTTAATTTTCTCTGCATATTCTACTACTCTCGGATTGGTGGTGAGAAACATAGTTTTATCAAAGTTTTCAAACCGTTTGGCGGCTTTATCTACTTCTTTGTCTATTTTATCTTGAATTTTGGCGATATGCTCTTCGATGAGCACATCGGCTCTATAGCGTTTTTTACTATCTTTATTATCGATTAAAGGGTCATTGAAGGCGTCCACATGTCCTGATGCCTTCCAAACTTTAGGATGCATGAAGATAGCACTGTCTATTCCTACGATATTTTCGTGCATTTGCACCATAGATTTCCACCAATATTCTTTGATATTATTGACGAGTAACACCCCATTTTGCCCATAATCATATACAGAAGCGAGTCCATCGTATATTTCACTCGAAGGAAATACAAAGCCGTATTCTTTGCTATGGGAAATTATTTTTTTGAATAAATCTTCACTCATAAGGCTTATTTTTTTGGTTTTAGGGAAATGTAGAGTTCATCTAATTGCTTGGTATCGAGCGGACTTGGTGCGTCTATCATGACATCACGTCCGGCGTTATTTTTAGGAAATGCGATAAAATCTCGTATCGTCTCTTGTCCACCGAGAATAGCGACTAATCTATCGAGCCCGAAGGCTAAACCGCCATGTGGTGGAGCACCATATTGGAAAGCATTGAGCAGAAATCCAAACTGATTTTGGGCTTCTTCAGGCGTGAAACCGAGCAAATCAAACATTCTTGACTGAATGGCTTTGTCAAAAATCCTAATGGAGCCACCGCCTATTTCATTTCCGTTGAGCACCAAATCATAGGCATTTGCCCTTACTTCGCCTGGAGCTGTGTCTAATAAATGCATATCTTCGGGTTTAGGCGCCGTAAAAGGGTGGTGCATGGCATGAAATCGTTTATTTTCTTCGTCCCATTCGAGCAAAGGGAAATCCACTACCCAAAGCGGTGCAAACTCATCGGATTTTCTCAAACCAAGTCTTGTGGCGAGTTCCATTCTAAGCGCACTTAACTGTGACCTAGTTTTGTCTGCATTTCCTGCCATGATGAGCATCATATCTCCGGCTTTTGCCCCAAATTTTTCTACCCATAGTCTCAACGTATTTTCGTCGAAAAACTTATCCACAGAAGACTTTACGGTATTATCTTCATTGTATTTCACCCAAACCATGCCTTGTGCGCCAACTTGAGGTCTCTTGATCCATTCGATGAGCTCATCGATTTGTTTTCTAGAATAATTCGCAGCTTGCTCCACATTAATTCCTACGACGAGTTCCGCGGCATCGAAGACAGGAAATCCTTTTGGAAAATCACTAAGCTCTACGAACTTCATCCCAAAGCGAATATCAGGCTTGTCATTGCCATAGGTTTTCATCGCTTCCTCATAGGTCATTCTCGGAAATTTATCTATTTCTACCCCTTTGATTTTATGTAATAAATGTTTGGTAAGCCCTTCAAACACTTGAATGATGTCTTCTTGCTCTACAAAGGCCATTTCGCAATCAATCTGTGTAAATTCTGGCTGTCTATCGGCTCTAAGGTCTTCATCTCGGAAGCATTTCACGATTTGATAGTATTTATCCATGCCACCGACCATCAATAGCTGCTTGAAGGTCTGTGGCGACTGAGGCAACGCGTAAAAAGTGCCTGGGTTCATTCTGCTTGGCACCACGAAGTCTCTTGCTCCTTCAGGCGTTGATTTGATGAGATAAGGTGTCTCTACATCGATGAAACCCAAATCAGATAAGTAGTTTCGCACGGCCATAGAGACTCGATGACGGAATAGCAAACTTTCTTTAACGGGATTTCTACGAATATCCAAATATCTATACTGCATTCTAATTTCTTCTGAACCATCGGATTCGTCTTCTATGGTAAATGGCGGCGTTTGGCTTATGCTTAATATATTCAATGATTCCACGAGTATTTCAATATCTCCAGTGGGCATTTTCGGATTTTTGCTTTCTCTTTCAATTACTTTTCCTTGAATTTGAATCACGGATTCTCGGCTTAGTTTTCTAGCTTGTAGGCATAAATCGGCATTTGTATCTAGATTAAAAGCCAGCTGCGTGATGCCGTATCTATCTCGCAAATCTAAGAAGGTTAGCGCGCCTAGGTCTCTATTTTTGGCTACCCAGCCGCTTAACGTGACTTCTAATCCGATTTGATTGGCTGTTAACTCGCCGCAGGTGTGACTTCGATACATAAGATTTTATTTTAATTTACAAAAGCCCAAAATTATAGAAAAAAAAGCGATTTTTGGGAAAATTGTTTTAGGGTTGCATTCAACTAAATGGGTATAATCTCTAGCATATAAAACTTGGTCATAGTTTTGGAAATGTTTTGTAAAATTGGGAAATTAATCTTATGAATTAGGTATTCATAGAACTAGAGCTGTAAATAAAGGCATTCTGAATTTCAGAGCAATTTGAAAACACTTTTTTTTCATTTCAAAAAAAATTGTGTAACCTAAAGCCCTTTATTTGTGGACTTAAATAAATTTTAATCAAACAATTTAAAGAAAATATAGCGTAAGCCTTTGAAAACAAAACCTCAAAACGAAAAAAATCAACGATTTTCGTACTGTAGCTGCCCATCTAATGGATATTTCATCTTATAGCCTAGTCGCTTAGTGAGCGAAGACATTCTTGGAATCGTTACATCCCAATGAACGAAGCCGTTTTCAGCATTATATTTGCCGCCATCATATAGAATATCTTCTATTGTAACATCTTTATTTTCTGAAACAGGAATTTGATCATAGATATCTATCGCTATTTCAGCAGCAGTACCATTCCGCACTACATTTTCCCATAAAAACTGATGCGTCACAAAATTTTTCTTTTCCATTTTGTCGTCTATATCTTTTACGGTTAGGCGTTTTGCTTGGATTCGCTCGTCTTCCCCTAGTGACACTGGATATTTATCTCCTACAAAGTTGGAAGAAATCCATGTTTTTCCTACGAAATTATCATTGAGGTATATGCTCGCTTCTCCATCGAGAAAATTAAACTGATTCCAATTCTTGAGCCAGGCCATCAAATAAACGTTTTTAGAGAGTTTGGGTACGTGATAATATTTATTTTCGGTTTTTGCGGTAGTGCTATGCATCACGACATTACTCGGTAGCTCACTACTCAAAATAGATTGAAGCGAAGTTAGTTGATATTCTACATTGAGGATTTCCTGTGAGATTTGCGCTGTAGGTACATCAAATTTTAAATTTTCTGTGGGTTTATCACTAGCTCCAAAACTATTTACCGCATTTGACTCTGTTTTTATCTCTTTGAAATACTCTGATCGTTTAGGAGCAGGAGCTGCGGGAGAACCATATTCAAGTTGGATATTTTTAGTTACTTGGTATTTTTGGAAATCCACATACAGACTGCTAAGCACGGGTCTTTGGGTAGAAGATTTGGGCATAAAAGCCGAAATCGTGAGCTTGACTTGATTCCAATCTTGTCCGGTGTATTGATATACTTTAGCTTTGTAAGTAATTTGCATGGGGTCAGAGATTTTGTCTAATTTAAAATCATAGAGGGGAATCCAAGACGCTTGCGATACCATATAGGTTAGGTCTAACGTGGTATTTTTGGGTAAATTGCTTTGTATATCGAGTACGAGTTCCTTGGTTAGTAAATCCGGCTTCTGAGATATAGGTAGCGGTTTGACTTTTGGAGAAAGGCTTTGTTGGAAGTTTTTTTGATTTATCGTTAAATTATAGCGTGATTCCTCTATTTGATTGAGTTCTTTTTGAAAGGCATCTACTTTTTGTTCGTAGAGATTGATAAGGGTCGTAAGGTTTTGGCTAAAATTAGTTTGGGGAGTTTCTTTGGAGCTATTGGTCTGCACTAAATTTTTATTGCTTTCGATGATTTCAATAATTTTTCTCATTTTAGTTTCTACTAAATTTTTTTGATCATCGAGTTTTTGAATTCTTCTTCGGTAAGTTTCATTGACACTATCGATATAAACTTGGGTGTATTTTTGGTCGATAGGCTCTGCATTGACCAGCATAGGCGCTTCGTTTCTCGGCGTAAATGAAAATAGATTGGCACCTTCGCTCAACCCAATTTTAATAGAGTTTTCGTCTATGGATTGGGGTAAATTTTTGATAATAATGGAATTTCTGCCTTGTTTTAGAAATACGGTAGTTTTGGCTTTTACTTTGGCGCCTCTGAGGTAGAGCATTACCTCGTAGGGTTTTACTTCGGAAGAATCCGAATGAATCTGAGCAGAGGAGGAGTAAATAAAACAAAAGGAGATAATAACAAGGAAATATTTCATAATACAAAGATTTTATGGTAAACCACAAATATATTGAAATAAATATAAAAGTAGTCGGTTTATTCTTTACCTATAATCCAAAAAATAATGAATTGTAAATTTTCAAAACATCCTTACTAGATTAGTTTTAAATTTTTGAGATTTCCTTTAAATAACAATCTCTTAGACTAAATCTGAACATACAAAAATCGATTAATGGTAAGAAGTCCTATTTACCAAAATAATAGCATCCTGAATCGTATGAAATGAATATATAATCGAAATATTACGCCTAATTTTTAGAATAATGTGGTGTTTTGGCTCAGCCACAGTTGTTCCTATCCTTCAGCTTCTGTCCATACAACGGTCTGCCATATATACAAACATATAGAAAACTATGTTTTTAGTTTCAAAGGAGTAAAGATAGTGAATTCTTTTCTTAAAGTTTTTCACCTTCTTATCCTTCTTTTTACTAGATTTGCAAAAATAATAGTCAAATTAGTCTGAAAATAAAAATTGTGATACAACTATGACGTTGGATACCCTTTTGCAGGAAATAGATATATTAAAATCGGAGTACAAGCAGCTCCAAAGTATCCATAATCCCAAAATCCAAGACGCTCTCGCTATTGAATATACTTATGAAAGCAATAGAATAGAAGGAAATACACTTACGCTTCAAGAAACTCAGTTGGTCATAGAAAAAGGACTAACAATCAGCGGAAAGTCGCTTAGAGAGCATCTGGAAGCCATCAATCATAAAGAAGCAATAGACTTTATGACCGATATAGTAAAACATAACGAACCGTTCAACGAACGAAATTTATTGCAAATTCATTCTATCATTCTCAAAAGCATAGATAAGGAAAATGCGGGGATATATAGAAAAGTGCCTGTATTGATTAGCGGAAGCACACATACACCGCCACAGCCTTATTTAGTAGCTAAATTGATGGAAGATTATTTTATTTTTTATGAAGAAAATAAGGAAAGTCTTCATCCTGTAATATTAAGTGCCGAAATGCACGAAAGATTAGTAACCATACACCCCTTTATTGATGGAAATGGACGCACATCAAGGCTCGTAATGAATTTGATATTACTTCAAAATGGATTTCCTATAGCTAATATTAAAGGCGATTTTGAAAGTCGGATGAATTATTATAATGCTTTAGAATATTCAAGAGGAGATGAGAAAATGGCGTTTAATGTATTGATAGCAGGATTGGTAAAAGAGAGTTTGGAAAGGATGATAGGGTTGGCAGGTTAATTGATTTTATGATTAAGGCATGAGCAAAGTTGGGGATAAAACTTTTTCAAATGCAACTCTTTTAAATGAATAGCAAAAATAAGTTTAGAAATCATCAGGTAGTCTCGAAGAAGACTTCAAAAAATCAAAATATACTCCAAACATCAAGAAGTCCATTCCTGTCTCGTCAAATATCCGATAATCAAACTGATGAATCCACCCTAGCTGAAAAGATAGTTTAGAATTAAGCCTATATGCTCCAGCTAGCTGAAATCGCAAGCGTTCGAAATAAGGCTCCTCATCCGTAAAAAATAATTCTGTATTTATTATTCCTCTAAAGGGTTTATAGCCTTGAGACATTTTCCCGAAATCATAGGTAAAACCACTGCGAAGCCGATATCGGTTTCTATACCCTCGACTTGTCCAGCGCATTTCCAATCGATACCGATGCTCCATTTGTAGAAAACCTGCAGGATGTGTGAAGACGATTTGAGGCCAGAGGCGAAATTCATCATTATTTTTGGGAATTTGAAAATTTCCTTCTGAGCCATATGTCTGATAAGTTCCTACACCTAAAGAAGCGATAATATTTGAATTTAGGCTATAAGACACTCCTGATTTCACTTCATAATAATGAAAGCGGTCATACAATGAAAGGCTTCTGAGCTGTGCCTCTGCGAAGAAAGAGAGTTTATCGTCGTACTTATAGCGGATATTGAGGATATTCCACGATCCCAAATCGTCTTGAGCATAGATGGAGTCATACCCAAGCCCAAGCAATGCATATACAAAGAGAGAAAAAAGTTTCGTTAAATTTTTGTAGCGCATAAATCATCATTATCAAGTTTATCTTCTTCGAAAAGCAACCATAACGCCGCATGATCCGGCGAAAATACTAAGGGCATTCTTTTTTTGGAATTATGAATTTCACTCATTAGTTCGTTCGCGGCCATCGTGAGTATCGTGAAGGTATCGAGCTGCTCCCCACTCACCTTATCTATCCATCGGCTCCAGAGTCCTCCAAGGCCGAAGGGTTCATCATGAGGCAGATGAATTTTATATTTTTGTTTTAATTTACCTTTTTCATCGAGCCATTGCCACTCATAAAAAGCATCTACGAGGACAATACAGCGATTTTGAGTCACTTGTCGGTAAGAGGGTTTTTCTGAAATTGTCTCAATGCGGGCATTCAACGTATTTTTTCGAAAACTTAGATCCTTCGCCCACCCCGGCATCAATCCCCAATAAAAGGGTTGAATTTCATTCATATTATCGTTGGTTAGCACGAGGCACTGAGGATGAGTAAATCCACTCACGGCACCTATAGCAGGAAAATTTTGTCGAGGAGGTTTAGCGCCAAATCTATGGGCTAATTTCTGAGCATCTATGCTCTGTTGAACATGAAAACACATAAGCTAAACCCGAATAGTGATAATTTGATTTAAATCCGTGGTATAATTCGCAGAGCGTTTGTTTTGATTCATTTTCCAGACTCGTTTGACGTCTTGGGCCGCTAATTTAATTTTCTGCATCCCAAATTTTTCATTGAGTTTATCGATATGCTTCATCAGCAAACTATGCCTTTCATCCGGCTTTTCGAAGAGATTGAGCTCGACATGCTGCTCAGGAATGAAATCCTGAAGAATCACTCCGGCTTTTTTGTAAGAATAACCTTTTAGATATAGGCGTTCTACGGCGATCTGGGCGTATTTAGCGAGCTCTATAGCAGAATGAGTCGCAAAAGGCAAATGCACTAAAATATTAGCACTGCGCTGCGGTAAATCCTTTCGAAACCGATTGGTATGGATAAAAACGAGCATAGATTTACAGGCTGATTTTTGCTTTCGAAGGCGTTCGGCACCGATGACTGCGAAAGTAGCTACGCGTTCTTTGAGGTCAGAGAGTTCTGTGTAGTTTCGCTCGAAGCTACGAGTGACCGCTATATTTTTCTTAGGTTTTATATCTTCCAAAGTCAAAACGGACTGACCACTGAGGTCCAACTTGAGTCTAAGCCCAACGACCGACATGTATTTGCGAACCCATACATCGTCGAGCTTTATAAACTCTAGGGCTGTATGTACGTTATAATTTTTGAGTTTCTTTGCGAATTTTCGTCCTACACCCCAAATATCTTCTACTTTTAACCAATTTAAAGCTTTGATTTTTTTTTCTTCTGAATCGATGAGATAAGTACCTTGCGTGCGTTCTTGAAATTTTTTGGCAATTTTATTAGCCACTTTGGCCAGAGATTTTGTAGGTGCTATACCCACGCTTATGGGGATTCCGGTGTATTTAAGGACTTTTTGACGCATTTCAGCGCCATAGCGATCCAAATCAAAATGCTCAAAACCTGTGAGCTTAAGAAAAATTTCATCTATGCTATATACCTCGACTTCTGGGCTATATTCTTGGAGAATTTGCATGACGCGATGACTCATATCTCCGTAGAGTGCGAAATTAGAAGAAAATACATAAACGCCGTATTGCTCAAATCTAGCTTGATATTCGAAGGCTGGAGCACCCATAGGAATACCTAAGTCTTTGGCTTCACTACTTCGGGCGATGACGCAGCCATCATTATTAGAGAGTACCACGATAGGCTTATCGCGCAATTCTGGTCGAAAGACCCGCTCACAAGAAGCATAGAAATTATTACAATCGACTAAAGCGTACATAAGACAAGTGACATCAAGTATGGCTACAAATATAATGAGAAAATGAGAAAAAACTCAAAAAAAAAAAGAATCTACAAGTCAAGGAAACAAGAACACCATTTACGATAAAAAGTAGGCATTATTGGATTCGAACCAACGACCCCTACCCTGTCAAGGTAGTGCTCTAAACCAACTGAGCTAAATGCCTATAATAAGTAGGGAAGACAGGATTCGAACCTGCGACCCTCTGGTCCCAAACCAGATGCGCTACCGGGCTGCGCTACTTCCCTATTATACTTCAGCGGAGCGGGGGGGATTCGAACCCCCGGTACAGTTTCCCGTACGACAGTTTAGCAAACTGTTGGTTTCAGCCACTCACCCACCACTCCTGAAACCCATTTTCATTAGGCTTGCAAATATAAAACAAATATTTTAAATCGAACTAAATATTTGAAATATTTATCCTTTTTATCAATTCGTCTATTTTTTCTTTTAGGTCTACCTCTACGCTATAGCGATCTTCTGCAGTTTTAATGGAGTGGATGACTGTCGAGTGATCTTTTCCACCGAAATGATCGCCTATTTCTTTTAGGGATAGTTTCGTGAATTTCCTAGTCAAATACATGGATATTTGACGTGCCTCGACATATTCTCTTTTTCTTTTGCCACTTTTTATTTTATCTAGTCCGATACCCATGTATTCTCCGACGGTTTTGACTATAAAGTCTATAGATACGGATTTAGAAACAGATTTGATATAGTTCTTGATGATTTTCTTGGCTAATTCGATATCAATGCTTTTCTTGACTAGAGAAGCATGAGCCAAAATAGTAATCATAGCACCTACTAAATCTCTGACATTGGTATTGATATGGTTAGCTACGTATTCTACGACTTCTTTGGGAAGGATAATGCCGTCGTGATACATTTTTCGCTCCAAGATAGCATATCTCGTTTGGAAATCAGGGACTTGCATCTCTACCAATAAGCCCCATTTGATACGAGTAAGCAATCTCTCTTCGATATCTACCATATCCTTAGGGGTCTTGTCAGAGGTAATTACAATTTGTTTGCCATTATTATGCAAATGATTGAAAATATGAAAAAAGACTTCCTGAGTTTTGGTTTTGCCTCCAAGCCAATAAATATCATCGATGAGCAAAACATCTACGAGATTATAGAAATTAATGAATTCGTTGGTCGTTTTATTATTGACCGATGCGAAATATTCTGATGCGAAGCGTTCAGCCTGGACATAGAGGACAGTTTTGCCTGGATGAAGGGCTTTGACTTCATTGCCTATAGCTTGTAGCAAATGCGTTTTACCGATACCATTTGGACCAAAAAGCATAAACGGATTAAATGAGGTATTTCCTGGATTCTGAGCGATAGCATAGGCTGCTGAGCGTGCAAATCGATTGCATTCTCCTTCTACAAATTTATCGAAGGTATTCATTGGGTTAAGTTGAGAGTC
>JALOMB010000107.1 GCA_025455685.1 Chitinophagales bacterium
GGGTATTGTTGTGGTATGCCAGGTAGAACGCTCGCAACACGGCAATAGAGCCCGTGCCATGGAAATTATGCGTACAAAACTCTATGAAATAGAACTCGAAAAAAGAGTAGGTGATGTCGCAAGCCAGAGAAAATCTTTGGTATCCACCGGTGATCGTTCCGCTAAAATTCGCACCTATAATTATCCCCAAGGTCGTATCACAGACCATAGAATTAATAAAACGATGTACAATCTCGATGTGTTTATGAATGGCGATATCCAAGAGATGATTGACGCCTTGAAGTTTTATGAAAACTCAGAGAAACTCAAAGAAGGCAATGGAATATAAGATTTTTATCTAAACTTTTTGTTTTTTTGGTCTGACCTCACCAAATGCCATGAGAAAGACCGTTAAAATTAAAATGAATGCGCCTAGATAAAAGTAATGATTGAGATCGCGGAACTCATCAAAGAAATAAGCAGCCAAAACATACCCATAAATTGGTTCTAAATTAACAGCAACAGTAGCGTTAAGCGTAGATATCTTCCTTAATGCCTGAATACTTAACAAAAATGGAACATTCGTGCAGAAAAGAGATAAGATAATTATCCATAACCAATCCATGTGACTCACCTGTAATACCTCCTTCAAATCTCCGATTACCACCAATATTAAGCCCGAAAACATAGAGCCGCTTGCCATTTCTAAAGCAGACAACGTAAGTGGATCGATTTGAGAAAGCATTTGTTTATTCAATACAGAAAATATAGCCGCAAGACCCGAAGCCATTATACCTAATAATATCGCCCATTGATATGATTTGCCCAAGGAAATCTCATTCCTTCCTTGACTTACAAAATACATGCCTAAAATAGAAAAAAAAGTAACCAACCAGGCCACTCTGCTAATTCTAGAAGTAACACCCATGAGCCTATCTAGCCATATGACAAATAAAACCCCAGTCCCCAAACAACTTAGCGTTAGTGATGCGCTCTGACCAACTTGAATAGAATAATAAAATGAAAGCCAATGAAGTGATATGACAAGTCCTATTCCTAAAGCTTTTAAAATAATTGTTCCAGGAATAAGTTTTAATCGCTTCCAGACTGAGGGGATCATCAAATATAGGCTCGCAGCTATCGTCATGCGCCAAAATACTAAATGTAAGGCGCTGATAGATATGAGTTTTCCTAAAATTGCTGTAAAACCCCACAAAAAGACAGCAAAATGCATTTTTAAGTTTGAGCAAAAGGTACTTTCTTCTAAGACGCTCTTAGTCAATTCTTCCTGAGTTTTCTATGGCTAAAGCTATTTCTGAAATAATTTTAGGATCGTCAATCGTGGAAGGCGTTTCAAAATCTATTTGATCATAGAGCATACGTAAATTCTTTCTTAAAATTTTGCCAGATCTTGTTTTCGGCAATCTTTTGACAAAAATAGATTGCTTATAAAAAGCAATAGCACCAATTTTATCTCGAATTAATTGGGTAAGTTCTGTAGCAATTTCGTCTTGATTTTTTTTGATATGGTCTTTTAGCACGATAAAGCCAATAGGTTTCTGACCTCTGAGTTTGTCATTTACACCTACTACAGCACATTCAGCTATATACTGATGTGAGGCTATAATCTCTTCCATTTCTCCCGTAGAGAGCCTATGCCCAGATACATTAATGACATCATCTATTCTACCCATAATGAAAAAATAACCATCTTGATCCCGATAGCCCCCATCACCAGAGAGGTAGTAGCCTCTAAAATGAGACAAATAACTCTGAATGAAACCTTCTTGATTGTTCCAAAGAGTCGTAACGAAGCCTGGAGGAGCAGGTAGTTTGAGTGCTACGAAGCCTTCTTCATCCTCAGGCAACTCTTGAGAAGACTCATCTAAGATTTGAATAGAATATCCAGGAATTGGCAAATTAGATGAGCCTACTTTGGCATTTGGATTAAGGTCGTTTTTGGTCAAAAGCCCTAGCATAGGCCAGCCGCTTTCTGTCTGCCACCAATGGTCAATTACAGGTTTTTGTAAGACTTCTTTTGCCCATAGAAAAGTAGCAGGGTCACAGCGCTCACCAGCTAAAAAGAGATAGTTTAAAGAAGAAATGTCGTATTCTTTGAGCAAAGTACCTTGCTCATCTTCTTTTCTAATCGCTCTAATCGCCGTAGGCGCAGTAAACATCGTAGATACTTTATGTTTTTCAATAATTCGCCAAAAAATTCCTGCATCTGGAGTTCTAATAGGCTTGCCTTCGAAAAGAATCGTAGGGCATCCATGAATCATCGGGCCATACACAATATAACTATGCCCTACGACCCAGCCTACATCAGAAGCCGCCCAAAATGTTTGTCCTTGCTTAACCCCATAAATATATTCCATGGAAAATTTCAAAGCAGTAGCATATCCTCCCGTATCTCTGACGATTCCTTTCGGTTTGCCCGTCGTACCACTCGTATAGAGAATGTAAAGCGGATGCGTTGATTTGACCCATACGACATCGCAGAAGCTAGTATCTTGACAAGTAGCTTCATAGTCATATTCATCTGTTATTAATTCCTTTTGAGAAGGGTCTCTAAAGTATATCAAGGTTTTATCTACTTGATGATTAGCTAATGCTTTGGCCGCTCGAAACAATGCAGTATAGTCAATGATTTTATCAAATTCCATCCCATAATCGGCGGTGATTAGGAGTTTAGGTTTGGCATCGTCAATTCTAATGGCAAGCTCCCTAGGTGCAAACCCTCCAAAAACCACACTATGTGTCACGCCAAGACGCGCACAAGCCAACATCGAAAAGACCGCTTGAGGAATCATAGGCATATACAAAACACAGGTATCTCCTTGGGTCAACCCAAATCTCTTGAGCGCATGAGCTAATTTATTGACTTCTACCAAAACTTCTTGATAAGAATAAATTTGTGTCTGCTGAGTCACCGGGCTTTCGTATATCAGGGCTATCTCTTGACCCCTGCCAGCTTCTATATGTGCATCAAGACATAGATATGACATGTTCGTGAAGCCATCAGCAAACCAATGATAAATCAAAGGAGATACTTCACTTAGAATGGTATTAGGAAAAGTCTTCCAGTAGATTTCTTGTGCTTGATTTTTCCAAAATAGCTCTTTATTTTCTATGCTTTGCGAATATAATTCTGAATAGTTCATTGGGATTATTGAAGGGTTATGTTATAGTCTTTTCCATTATAAGTTAATACCGCTTGGTTATCACAAGTAGTACTGACGAAATTTCCGTAATCTATAGAGATTTTCGAGCCATTACCTCTTACCATATCAATTATACCGCTTTGAATATGTTTGCATCCGATTTTAACAGTGAGATTTTTAGTTATTGATAAGGTAAAAGTCGATCCAGTCGATGTCGTGCCTGACCCACTCCCTGAAATTTCATAAACATCATCCGAAAAATTAAAAGCCGTAGCAAAACCTGAAATCATCGTTCTGACGCGATTCGACGACCATTGAATTGTTTGTAGCGTGGGCGTGGTCAAAGTCAGATTAGCTATAAAATCCCAATGTGGCTGATTTGATGCGTTTAAACCTTTGTAGGTCTGACTTCTTGTACTAGAATTCGATATCGAATAGCCATTGACACTAAAATTATCAAAAGTTTGTGTAACCTTAGCATTCGCTACCCGAAATCCATTGGAAAATGTAAATTTCGTTTTCCCTTTTCGCGTTCGACCATCACGACAGAGATATCCCGTGCCGAAATCGACCAAAATGCTCGAATCACTTGCGTTTAACGTAATGATTACACTATCCGCTAAAAGCACAGCGCTAGATGAAGCACTTCTCGTCACTAAGCTATTGCCATTTTTATAATAAGCGTCATCCATCAAAGTGATTAAATCCGCGTTGATTTGCTCACAAATCGAATTTTCTTCCATGACTTTTCTGTCTTCAGCGATTTCTTCTATTTTCTTGCATCCAATAAAAGTAATAGACAATATCGCTAGCGAGATAAAAAATGTTTTAGTACTCATAAAATAAATAATTTTTAAGACAAAAATAAATAATTTTTCTGATAAATATTAAAAAAAATTAATTTTTTTGAAATTTGGGTTTATTTATTGTAGATTTGTACTATGATAAGGAATTTTCTATACTATTTAATTTTATCTACAGCTTTAATATTGCAGCGTTGTGATGCTCAGACACTAGCACAACCAAAAAATGATAAAACTAAGACGACTCAAGCAAAATCCAAAACACAGCAAGTTGCCCTTACCAAAACACATAATGACCTAGCTGAAGCTGCTGAATCCCTTACACTTGATGCGGTGATTTACGATCCAACTTATTTTGTGATACCCTATCCTGGCGGCGATGTGCCTGCAGATAGAGGCGTTTGCTCCGATGTCGTCATTAGAGCCTATCGCAAGCTCGGTGTCGATTTACAACAGCTCGTCCACGAAGACATGAAAAACAATTTTGCAAAATATCCTCAAAAATGGAGTTTGAAGAAACCCGACAAAAATATCGATCATCGAAGAGTGTATAATTTGATGAAGTTTTTTGAGCGTCATGGCACGACTCTAGCAAATTCTTCATCGAGTTCCGATTATCAGCCTGGCGATATAGTCGCTTGGCTACTTCCCGGCAATCTCACCCATATCGGAGTGGTGAGTAGTCAGAAGTCAAATGATGGCGAACGTTATATGATAGTACATAATATAGGAAGCGGTCAAGTCATAGAAGATTGTCTTTTTTCATGGTCTATTATCGGTCATTATCGCTATAACTAATTTAAAATTGTAATTTTTAAATATCATGGAAAGACATTGGACAGAGCTCAAAGCGGAATCTTCTTGGATGGTATTCAAGGTTATGAGCGAATTTGTAGAAGGTTTCGAAAAACTTCCTAAAATTGGCCCTTGTATATCGATTTTCGGATCTGCTCGGACTCCAAATACAGATAAATACTATCTTCACGCAGTTTCTTTAGCCAAACGCCTAGTTCAGAGCGGCTTCGGCATCATCACAGGCGGTGGACCTGGCATCATGGAAGCTGCTAATAAAGGTGCTAAACAAAGCGATGGTAAATCCGTAGGTCTTGGAATTTCTCTACCTTTTGAACAAAGAATTAATGATTTTGTAGATTTGGACAAGGGATTTGTATTTAATTTCTTTTTCGTCAGAAAGGTTATGCTCGTCAAATATGCGCAGGCTTTTGTATTGTTTCCGGGAGGCTTTGGTACTTTGGATGAGCTCTTCGAGACCCTGACCCTCATGCAAACTCAAAAGATAGATAAAATTCCCTTAATTCTCTTTGGCTCTGATTATTGGAGAGGGCTTCACACTTGGATTTCAGAGACTTTAATTACCCAAAAATATATCTCTGAGGAAGATTTAGGGTTGTTTCATATGACAGATGATGAAGAGGAGGTCATCAGAATCATTGACTCTTATTATAATGAAAAGCATATGATTC
>JALOMB010000036.1 GCA_025455685.1 Chitinophagales bacterium
TTTGTATTTTTTGTATTTTTTGTATTTTTTGTATTTTTTGTATTTTTTGTATTTTTTGTTTAAAAATTATATTGAAAGCCTACCATGATATCCCAACCTTTTTTAAATGAAGAAACTACTTTATCCCCTAACAGAGGTACTTGTTGATATCTAACAATATCTGGATTAAGTATATTTCTGAAATTACAGATAAAACTATATTTTTTATTAAATTGATGTTTTGTAATCAAATCCAAAGAAACCACTCCTTTTTCATAAACATCACCTGCACCTTGTGCGCCTAAAGCATAGAGCCTATCAGAAAAATAATTCATTACTAAAGTAGCGGTAGGTTCATAGTTGCCAAATTTTCTTTTATAGGTTGCGTCTATATTAAAAACCAAAGGAGAGGCCCCTTGAATACCCGCTGAGGTATTGGTAAAGACCGCTGAGGTATAGCCTGCATTTTCTCTCGAAATTTTATCTTTGTTTAGGTCTTGTCTACTATAAAGCAAGGCTATATTGGTTCCCATCGAAAAAGCGTTTTTGTCACTACTATCCCCTTCAGTAGAAGACATATTGTCGAAGAATGTATGTCTGAACTCGGTCTCTACTCCTAAAACTATAGCTTGCTCTCCAGAATTTGCATATACATTCTGATTAAGTCCTGCAGCTGCTTCGAAAATTTTATTGATTGGATTTTGAATAAATTTTCCAAATCCACTTAACGTAAACAACGAGGTTTTACCGATAAAATTCTCGTATTTGATATCTAAATTATAGTTGTCTGAGGCGTACAGATAGGGATTTCCACGAGTATTAAAAGTACTGATGTCAAAATACAAAAAAGGTGCTAATTCTTTGAACTGAGGCAAGGTATAAGTTTTGCTAAATGCCATTTTTACTTGCTCTTGTCCATTGATAGCATATTTTGCATTGATAAAAGGCAAAATTTTAAAATTATCATACTGAACTTTTCCTGAATTAGGGGAAGTCGTCACAATTCTCCATCGAACATCCTGGTCTATGATATCGGCTCTAATTCCAAAATTTAAAGTTATTTTTTCATTTGGGATAAAGTCAAACCCAATACTCGGTGAATGAATATTAAGGTAGCCTAAATATCTATTGATATCTATGATATCATTCTTAGGATTTTCATCTTCTGTAGTAAATTTACCATTATAAAAATTTTCTTTTGAAAATGCTTGGTCAATGGTGCTTAAATTAATATCATCATTTAAAGCAGGTTTGGGTCTAAATACATAGTCTAGCTGTTCAAACCTTCTATCTCTGTATCTAAAGGTATATCCTAAGTTAACTGTTAGTGTGTTAAGCCCTATGGCACTATCCGTTAAAACCAAATACTTTCCTCCTAGATTATATGTAAAATCCCTATCTTCTATTTTCTGATAATAAGCACTATGGTCTCCTGAGTTATTAGCTAAAAATCTATAACTACCATTTTCTTTGATTAATGAAGTAGTTAGCCTATTGGGTTGATTATTATCGATCCAGTTGGCTGCAAAATTTGCATATAGACTTAATTTCTCATTTGCTTTATAATCATTTAACCACTGTACCACATGAAGATTGCTAATATCTTGAATCATTCTTCTTCGCACGATACTATCATTAATACCATTATTATAGCCATCATATAAATTTACTTGATTTGATGCGGTACGAAACAATAAATAATTAATTCTCGACTTAAATTGTTTGTTTATGTTTAACACATTGTTTATCATGGCACTGTGATTGATGCTATAATTGTATGAGGTTTTTTCGAAACTCTCTAAATCACCTCCTGCCGTATATAATAATTTCTGAATACCTTTGAAATATTGATACTTATTGCTTTGTGAAGCTGTGCCAAAAATACTGTATTCGACTTTATCATTAAATTTATGGATCCATCCTCCATTGAAAGATAAATCCGAATTTAATCTAGGTGCTGAATTAAGCGTGGGTTGCCAGTTTCGCTCGATAAATTCACCTTCTCTAAGCGTCGGATATTCTTTGAAATCATAAGTTCCAAAAATACCTAAACCACTTGTATAACTAGAATTTGATATCGCATTTGAGTTAAACCCTAATTTGAGTTGGGCATTTAAAAATGGTTTTCCACTAAATTCTTTGGTGGCGATATTGATACTCGCCCCTCCGAAGTCTCCTAAAAGAGTATTGTTATAGGTTTTACTTACTCCAATAGATTGAATAATCTCACTTGGAAAATATTCAAGAGAGATGTTTTTAAATTCAGGATTATCAGAGGGTAAAAACATTCCGTTTAGGGTTGTGGTATTATACCTATCCCCCAATCCTCTAACGAAGATTTGACTCGAACCCTCTTCTCTTGAAATTCCAGACATCTTGGTGACTGCTGCAGCGGCATCGCTAGCACCTTTTTTAGCCATTTCTTCTGCGCCCATTTTTTCTTGGATGACTACGGCTTGTTTTTGCTCTTGAAGGATGGCTTGCTCACTTTCTTTGGATTTCGTGCCTTTGATTTTTACGGTTTTGACTTTTTGCGCATCGTTATTGAGCGATACATTCAGCGTTTGATTTTCACCTTCTGTCACGGTCACTGATTTGGATTGGCTCAAATAATTCAAATGGCTAAATTCAATTTCAAACGTGCCTGCTCCCGGAAGCGTCAGTTTGTATGCTCCATTCGAAGAAGTTTTAGTCCCTATGGGTTTATCTTTGACTTTTACCGTAATGAAACCTACCGGATTTCCTTCTGAGTTAGTTACTATACCTTGAATGGTTTGCGCTGTCATCAAACCATTTAAGGTTAGCGACAAGGTTAAAATAAGGATTTTTTTCATAGTTTAGTTTTTGGTTTAATTTAGGGGGATGGGGTAAAGGTAAATAACAAGACCACAAGTGCGCTATGAGCAAGGCACGAGTAATAGAATTCACAGCAAGGTGATCTTGAAATTTAGGGATATGAAGCGCGTTTATTCGGCTCACAGTTTGTATTTTTGCTTTTGGGCAGAAGTAGATTTAGGGTTTACTTTTGCTTCGAGCAGGTGTATTTTTTTTCTGCGGCAAATCTATATCAAAATTTATTATCGCCCATGAAAAAATTTATTTTTTTCTATTTTTTTGATTAAAGCTATGATAATTCGCCTGTTAGAATTTTTTATTTTTTCTAAATTTGGATAATTTATCTCCAAAAACTTATTCTGCTACTTCCAGAAGCGAAACATCCATTTCACACCAAAATAAGTTATCAATACGATAGTCAAAGTACTCATAGGCATTAAAATAGCGGCAATAACCGGCTTCAAAGTGCCTGAAAGCGCATAATACAATCCGATAACATTATAAATCAAGGAAATTACGAAGCATAAATAAACGATTTTTTTGGTTGTTAAAGCAATTTCTATGAGTTTATCGAGACTTTTTAGGGCGTCACTACTGAGTATGATATCGGCTGCTGGTGTGAAGAAATGTGCATTTTCACTGACGGCGATAGCGACATGACTTTGCTCGAAGGCCGCAGCATCATTTAATCCATCCCCTATCATAGCTGTTTTAAATTGAGCATTTAGGTCTTGGATTTTTTTCTTTTTGTCTTCTATACTTTGGAAAAAATGCATGTGAGACGCTTCAAAATAGGGCGAAAAAGCCTGAGCACTGCCATCATGATCGCCACTGATGAGCCAAATGGCATATTTGGGGCGTAAATGCCTCAAAAGTTCGGGAATTCCTTCTCGGAAATCCACTAAAAATTCGAAGTTTCCTAGTAAATTTCCATTCTTAGCGATATAGACTCGGGTCTGTTTGCCCTTTTCTTCTATATCCATAAATCGAGCACTCCCAATTTTATACCGATGACCACCTATTGTCGCTTCTAGTCCGAGACTTGGATGTTCCACAAAATCAATCACCGACATTTCCCCTGAAATATAAGATAAATAGGACACTATCGACTGAGACAATATATGTTTGGAGCGGCGACATATAGACTTCACAGCCAGCAAAGTCGCTTCATCTAGTTCTTCTCCTCGGTAAGAAAGGGTTTCTGCATAGGTTTGGGTCAGGGTGCCTGTCTTATCGAAGGCTATTTGGCGGATTTGGGTCAAGCGTTCGAGGATTTGGTCGTTTCTAAAGAAAATTTTTAACCGACTCAATCGCATCAGGACATAGCCATGAGCGAAATAATGCGCCAAAAGCAAAGCACACGGACAGGCTACGATGAGCACTGAAGTGAGCGCCGAAAATCCTCGATAGATCTCCCCTTTGTTCCACCAATAAAGAAAAGAAATCAAACCTAAGCCTACTACAAAATAAGTCAGCCAATTTGCTAAAATATCGAGTTTATCTTGGGTTTGGGTTGCTTCGGTTTTACTTTGAGTCCAGAGATAATTCATCCTACTATTGGTAAAAGACTCCGTAGCAATTACTTCGATCTGGCTTTTGATTTCTTTTCCCCCTGCATAAATCAAACCACCTATCTCTATAGCATTTGGTTGACTTTCTCCGTTGACGAAGCTATAATCAATAAGGGCGGGACCTCGAGACAAGATAGCATCCACAGGCAAAACATCTCCGGAATACAAAATTAAGCGGTCTTTTGGGTTAATCTGCTCGACCGGGATGGCTTCTTCCCCTTTCTCTGTCATGCGAATTGCCGACATCGGGAAAAAAGACCGAAAATCTCTATCAAAGCTAATGTATTGATAGGTTCGGTTCTTGAGCCATCTTCCTACTAAAAGAAAAAAAATCACACCCGTCATAGAGTCCAAATATCCAGAACCCTTATACAAGAAAATTTCATAAATACTCCTCAAATAAGTCACCAAAAGAGCTAAAACCACAGGAAAATCTATATTGATATAGCGGTGACGCAAAGCCGTATATGCGGAAACATAAAAAGGCCGAGCAGCAAAGATTAAACTCACTGAAGCTAAGAAAACAGATAAATAACTAAATGTTTTGGCTAAAAGCACCTGGGAAACCCCAGAAAACGAAGCATAATCTGCAAAGGAATAGGTCATGACATTAGCAAATACGAAACCCGATATCCCCAAAGCATAATAAATTTCCTTATCAAGAATATAGCGTTGGTCTTCTGAATATTTATGCTGACTAATCAAAGGTTCATAGCCGACACTACTCATTAATTCGACTACTTCTCTTAGCGTAATTTTATCTGTGATAAATTTGATTAGGACTTCTTTCTTGGGAAAATTTACTTGACTCGAGACGACATTTGGATTGATACGATGCAAATGACTAATCAACCACAGACATGAGCTACAGTGAATCTTCGGGACATAGAAGCGAACCCAAGTCGTAGTGGTGTCCTTAAAAGAAATAAGTTTGGCTTGTATATCCGGATGGTCTAAATATGCAAACCTGTCTAATCTACTCTGTTCCTCTGGAATAATTCTAGATTTGTCTTCGAATTCATAAAAACTACATAAATCATGTTGCTTGAGAATTTGATAAACGCTGATACATCCTTGACAACAAAAATACTTTTCATCGAATAATATTTGAGCTTTGCTTAAACGCTGACAATGGTAGCAGACATCGGAAATCATAAAGTCGCTTCAATTCTTTGGTCACAAAACTACGTTAAATGGAATAAATCTTTGACAAAAAAAATTTGATTAATTTTGTATCAAATTAAGTGTGATTAGATTATTATATATCATTTTTCTATTTTTTTGGGTTCATTCTGCACATGCTTTTAGCTATGCAGAGCATGAATTTATTGGCAATAAAGCCTTTGAGCGTTTTTATGACCTATATAAATCTAAATCTCCTATTTTCTGGCAATTGTTTCAACACAAAAAAACTGATTCTGCTATTTTATTTACGCGTTTGAGCAAATTCACGCCTATCACATACGGCTCAATTAATGCGCTAGGTGGCGATCATAGCAGCAATCCACTTAAGTTAGAAGAATTGCTACATACCATGAATAGTAAGTTGCTAAAGTCAATTTATCTACAGAATGAATACAAGTCAAAATTTTATGCAAATGCACCTGATTTAGACCTCGTCGCAATAGATGGAGACTATGGTGCTATGCCAATTTTCAACATGTGTCACTTCTATGCTTATAACAAAACCTTGACGCAGCATTTCTATATGTTTGACGAAAAAACCATTCGCGATATTCTAGACCCACAAGACATCATCAAAGGAATGCGAAAGCTAAACAAACATAATGCTTTGAATATGTATGCTAGTATGCATACAGCTGCTATAGTTCTCGCAGAGAGGGCTGCATCGTTTGCTTTAGCAAAACAAGATAACCAAGCAGAAATTCTAATGAATTATGCACTTTTATACAATGGATTTGCGGATCATTTCCTTCAAGACGCATTTGCATCTGGTCATTTACTTGTAAATCGATCCGTACTCAATTCTCTGACTAATAATAAAGGAGTCCATGATTTTTATTGTGAATATGGAAGTAAGACTGCCAATTTAAAAGGAGAAATTTGGACTGCTTATGGTGACAACTTTTTAAACGCTCACAAAGAAAATTTACATGACGTAGATTCTATACATTTAATTCATTATCCTGAAATCACAGATGAGACCAATAGAATTATCAATGCACAAGTATTCTCCCTACAGGAAGTCCTGATAGCTTTTGAACAGGCTTATACTTCTTCTGAAACCTATAAGTCTATTTTATTTCAAATTCCTTTTAATCAAAAAGACAACCTCACAGAGAAAGAAAGCAAAGCAAATTTTATACTGAGAAGGTTTCAGGCACTGAGCTTTGTACCTATACCTTATGGCACCAAAATTGACTCTCAAATCGTCGAACAAAACATTCATCAAAATATAGCTTTTAAAAATGCCATTCAAACACCCTATTATAGGAATTATGTCTTGAGTCGGGTAGCAAACTCGGCTATGGTATCAATCGACCCTATTCTATTTAATTTAAATAATCAATTTCCAATATTTGATGGAATTGATTTTCGATTGAATTACAAACTCTTGTTTTATGGTTATCATCTCAATGGAGATGGTGGTAAAAGAGGCAATCTAGACCACTGGCACGGACTAACATCTTCGATGAGTTTCGGTAATATCATAGATCCAAAATTAGATTACATCAATAGGGTATTTTTGTTTAAAACTGGAATTCGCAATAATTTTGACTTTTGGCTTACTAATAAAAATATGTTTGGGATTTTCACAAACAATGAAATTGGATTTATAAAGTCCGGTTCTTCTTATAGTCCTTTGTATTCAAGTTCTTTGGGGATTCAGCTCGGTTCATTATTAAATATAAATTATTATAATTTACCTTTTTGGATTAGATTTCCACTTCAATTAGTTTTGCCCCTAAAAATTTACAGCTCTGCAAATTTTTCTTCTGGATATAAACCCTTTTATTCGCTTGGTTTTCAGATAGATTTGGCATTTTAATCGTGTTAAAATAATCTTTGTTTAGAAATTTTTATTTAACTTTGAAAATTCAATACCCTTAATACATCTAAAATTTTCCTTTATGAATTTTTATGACAATTTATTAGAAAAGCCATCTTATGGCTATACTGATGAAGCAGGCAACTTAGTTAAACCAAGTTTTTCTCAAATTTTTGGAGAATTTCTCAGTAGAATTAATATTTTTCGAGACAAAAAAAACTGGTTGCCATTTTTGGGTTGGTTTTGGGCGCTTTGTCTTTTGCCTTTCTTTTTAGTTTTCTTTTCGAAATTTGCCTTAACGCTTCAATTTGGCCTCATGGTTTTGATTGGATTCGTCTATAGTATGATTTTTATTGGCTCTCATGGTACTTTTTGGTATCATCGATATAGCACACATCGTGCCTTTGAATTCAAGAACGCATTTTGGCGATTTATCGGACAGCATTTAGTCGTTAAGGTAGTACCTGAGGAAGTTTATGTATTGTCACATCACATTCATCATCTCAAGAGTGACAAGCCGGGAGATCCGTATAATGCTTTTTGCGGTTTTTTCTATTGTTTCTTCGCCGATACCAATCATCAATTGGTCAATCGAAACCTCAGTGAAGCAGACTTCGCGCAAGCCCAAAAACTCATGGAGCACACAGGCTGTAAGCTAAATACCTATGAACAGTACCAAAAATACGGCTCTGTAGTCAATCCTTTTTATATCCTCGCAAGCTGGATTTTAAATTGGACTTTTTGGGGTACTATGTTTTTCTTAATCGGGGAGTATCTTCTACCGATTATAGGTGGTGTCAATATGGTCATTACTTGCTTCGCAGGTACTTTCGTATGGGCTATTGGCATTCGAACTTTTAATTACGAAGGTCACGGAAAAGGCAAAGGTGCTTCTGGCTGGGGCGATACAGACTTCAATCGAGCAGATTATAGCATCAATCAAGTCTGGCCAGGTTATGTAGCTGGGGAATGGCACAACAATCATCATTTATTCCCTTCTAGCTCTAGAAGTGGATTTCTCGGCTATCAAATAGACATTCCTTATTATTTAGTGCGCTTCATGCATACTATTGGAGCTATCTCATCGTATCGCGATGACAAAGATAGATTTATAGCCTATGTCAGGAATTATAATGCTGAGGATATTGCGGGTGAGGTAACAGCTAAAACTTCCTTGGTATCTTAATCTAGCCTACTCTAAATTTTATCCAAATCTCTTTGCTCAGTGATGCGTATGCCCATTTAGCTGCATTGAAATTATTGCTTAAAGATTTCGCTCGATAAGGTTATATCTATAATGTATATTCAGAAATATGGAAAGATACATTAGTATTCCTCCAATTCCTATAGCGCCATATGTTTTTAAAAGCGATTTAAGTTGGGCTCCTATAAATAGGTCGGTTGTAAAAATCATAAATATAAGGCTTGCTATAAAACAATATAAGGCTTTTTTGGAATAAAACTTTTCTTCCCAAATCCAATATACCCATAATGAGTATAGTCCAATCGAACTAAAAAAAGAATAATGCTGTTGATGTGGTATTAGCATTGTAGCAGAAAAGAGCGTTAAGGAAAATAAAATAAATTTTTTATACCTAAGGCCAAAGGATTTTTTATACATGATTAGAATTCCGATAAGCCATGCTATTGAAACCAAAGCTATAAGTCCTAAGGTTTGTTTATGGTTAAGCATATTGCCAAAAAATTGATTGTAATTGGAAATCAAAGAAGGAATACTCTGTGTTGCTCTATCAAATAGCTGATAGGTAAAACCTGCTTGAAAAGGGTAAATAGTTTTCAGGAAATCTTTATATTGTGTTAGTAAATAATCATTAGGATATATAAGAAACGGGAGAAAATTTAGAATAAGGCAAAAGAAAATTGTCCAGAGAACGCTAGTGAATTTTTTATTCATTAAAAAATACAAAAACATGACAATTGGTAAAATTTTAATTGAAATTCCTAATGCTATTAAAAAGGCTGCAAATCTATTTTCCGCTTTAAATTCAAGTTTATAAAAAGCTTCTAACATTAAATAAACCCAAAATATTGTAACTTGTGCCATATCATAATTGTGTAAGATAAAACGCAATACAAACAAAAAAAGAATTATAAAAAATCTGTGTTTGTAGTTTATATTAAAAATCTTAAACAACAAAAAAAAAATTCTAGTGATAAACACATTATTTAAAAGCATCCAACTAAAAACTAGCACCTTAGATGAACATATCTGCTTAAAAGGACTTAAAATCATCGCGAAAAATGGCGGATATGCGTATGGCATTGTATTGCCTTGCTCAGTTTGAAAATAAACAAAATACAGATTGTTAAGTTGGTTAAGTGCTTTGCCTGCTTCTAAAAATATTCTAAAATCTTCAGATCCTGACTCAATCAAACCCTCTCTAATGGCATAGAATATCATAAAAATATTTATAATTATGATACTACCATGTTCTTTTGTGCCTGTCAAGAATTTATTCATATTAAGTTATCTTGCTTCATCTTATAATTAAATCCATTTTAAAATTCATTTAAAACAGATTTGTCGAAGTCCCAATTCTCTTGACACCCAAATCGATAAACTCTTGCGCTAATTCTTTGGTATTTATCCCACCCGAAGCTTTGATCTCTATAGTTTCCTTCAAATTAGCTTTCATAATCTTAACTGAATTGATATCAGCCTTGCCCCATATACCTGTCGAAGTTTTCATAAAATTAAGACTAGTCGAATTAGCTATGTCAATGACTTTGAGCAATTCTTCTTCAGACAATTCACTACTCTCGACAATCCATTTGCTGGTGATATTTTTGTAATGACAAACATCTAAAATATCTTTTAACTCACGCTCAATCATATGCCACTGACCACTTTTGACCCAATGCCTATTGATCACAAAATCTATCTCTCGAATACCTAAAGCAATATATTCTTTAATTTCATTGAGTTTCACTATGGTCGGTTGGTCTCCATTTGGAAATCCTGATACAGAACCTAGTTTAATTTGAGTTGATTCCAAGGTCTTCTGAGCTACAGAAATAAAGCATGGCGATACACATACGGCTATATATTGAGCAGCTATCGCTTGATTGAGAAAAGCTTCTAGCTCCATCAAAGTAGTATTGGGATTTAATGTCGTGAAGTCGATATGAGCTGGCGTTAAATTCATAAAGGTAAAATCTTAAAAGTTTCTGAGTTTATTATTCTTAGTAATTGTTTGGATATTTTATAATTAGGTTCAAATGAATAAACGATTTCTGAATTGTCTATATTGTCCTTATTTATAGCTTTGAAGTCTTGGACTCTTTTGATACCTATCACCATAAAGTCCTTTACTTCAGCGAAAAAAGTCCATGTATCGACCACGGCAAATATCAAAATTCCTCTTTTGATAGGAGCTGTCCAGGCCAAAAATTTATCTAAAAATATTTTATTGTATAAAGCAATATCTAGCAAAGGCTCCTCTTCATTTGGCTCCAATCTGCTGACTTGACCGTATTGACTCATAATATCTCGTTTCATTTGATTTATGATTTTGTTTGAGACAAAATTATTTGGACAAGGAATTCTTGGCTGCTCATTATCCACAAATTGACTGAGTTTAATGGTTTGCCAATCATATTTTCCATTGTCTTTTGGGCTAAAAGACAAGAAATGAGTGTACTTCATGGCTCTAACTGGTTTGTTTAACTTAGCTAAGCCTTGATTAACTTGACGAATATAGTGAATTTCCATGAGTGAAGTCAACGGATAAGTCTCGAATTCAATACAGTCAATTAAATGTTTTATATTAGGAAAAGCAAGGGTTTTCTTAGGATTGCTTTGCAGCAATCGTCCAAAGAACTGTACTGGATTCTTAGCACGTTCGATAAATATCAAAGCGTCTTGATGATAAAAATGTATGATAGAAGGTTCTGAAGGGATACAATCTTTATTGAGTTGCCATTCTTCAGGAATTTCAAAATCTATATGAGGTGCATCTATATTGGACAAATTCATTAAAGCCTGTGTTGGATTTTCTAAGATAATCTTTTGAAAAAGCTCTGCAGTAGCTATCGCATCATCCATTGCTCTATGAGCTTTTGTAAGTTTGATATCCAGGCTTTTGCATAGATTGCTCAGAGAATAAGAGGGTAAATGCGGAAAAGTTCTTTTGGCTAGTTGATAAGTACATATTTTATCTTGACCTAAGGAAATACCAAAATTTCTTAAAGCATTATTTACGATGTTATAGTCAAAATGCACATTATGGGCGACGAAAACTTTGTCTCTGAGAAGAAGCTCTATCTCAGGAAAGACTTGCTCAAAGGTAGGCGCTTCAAGGCACATTTCATCAGTAATTCCCGTTAGTTTTACGACAAATCTATCAATTTTTCGTTCCGGATTGATGAGGGTAGTATAGGTTTGCAGTATTTGTGTACCATCCGTGATGACGATACCAATCTCTGTAATTTTATTATTCAATTTATTGCCTCCAGTAGTTTCTACATCGACGACAGCATACATGGGTGAACTCAAGTGTATCAATTTTATGTGAACAAAGTCTTAAAAAAAACTATAGCCTAAAGTAAGCATTAAAGTTCTTTTATGTGAAGAAGTGAATAGTTTTTCAGAAAGTCTCTTGTCAAAAAGACTAATACTTGTTCCTTGAAGGCTTGATTGAAAAATCAAATCTAAAGAAAGTTTTTTAGCGATATTGAGACCTACGCCAAGTGATAGACCATAATCACTCTGATTTTTTAAGGGATTAAGGGAGAAAAAAAGAGAATCAAAGCCTTTTAGGACATATTGATTATTCATTACATTGACATAAGGACCTGCTAAAAGCCTCACCGTAGCAATCCGATAGCCAAACATGAGCTGAAAATTAAAAAACTCTTCATCTAGTCCTGAATATTCATCTGAATTTATAGTATAAATGCCATTCCTATAACTCACGAAGCTCGTCGAAGGAATTAACATGAACTTTCCTAAATAAATATGGGAAAACAAACCCAGCTGATACCCAAATCTTGCATTTGAATTGATTTTTGACTCGCTATAGCCGAAATTACTCATGTTGATACCCGCTTGTACGCCTAGCTTAAATCTCTGAGCCGATAATCTCTGACATAGAATTAAACCTATAATAAGTAACGAAACCTGACGAAACATGTTTTAAAAAATTAATCAAAGATAAACAATTTCTTAGAATTAATCGTCATTGATTTTGATTGAGCGAATAAGTCGATTATTCATACTCAGTTGAATATAACAAGGTATAACTTCTTCTTTTGAATTAATATCTACTTGATATTCTACCACGGATAAATCGGCAAAACTTCGACGAAATCCTACAAATTTATACCCTAAATTATTATTTTTATTTATAGAATCTTTTGGATTGAGTATATTGGCTATATCATCCAATTTCTTGAGATCCATAAGACTAATTTTGGTCGAATCGACATAAGGGAGATTTAGGCTACTATTTGCCATTAAAAAATGATGCATGAATTCATAACAGCGCTCTAGCATTTCATTATAAATAGGATATTCTTTTCGATTATATAAGACTTGAGCCTCATCAAATTTTACTTTTAGGTAGGGCGTTTGTGGCAGTGTTTTAGTGTCTTCTACGATGAAAAAAGCCAATGATCCTAGAAACTCTCTGTCAACAGTGATTTCTTTTGGCATAGTTACGTCAATTACTAAGGAGTCAGCTTCGACATGATAAGTAAGTTTCTCCGTTCGCAACACTTCTCTAAGCACCTTGGTCTTAGGGTCATTTTGTGAAGTTTGACAAGCTAAGGTGAGGAGGATTACTCCAATAAAAATGATAAGAGTAAATTTGACGATAGATCTCATAAGAAAAAATTAAAAATGAAAACTATCCTTCTAATGCTGCTGCGCCACCCACAATTTCCATGATTTGACTAGTAATAGCAGCCTGTCTAGCTTTATTATACTCGATTTGCAGTTTTTTTATTAGGTCAGCAGCGTTGTTCGTAGCAGACTCCATGGCTACCATTCGGGCTCCATGCTCTGAAGCATTGCTGTCCAAAGCACATTTAAAGAAGGTCGTTTTGAGTATTTGTGGTAAAATATCTTGAATTAACTTTTCTTTTTCTGGCTGATAGATATAGTCAAGACCTTTTGAAGAATTGCTTTTGCTAGTGTCTGTATTGTTTTGAATAGGCAAAAAAGTCTCTTTGGTCATTTCTTGAACCGCGGCATTTTTGAATTTAGCATATAAAATTTCCGCAGCATCTATTTCTTTGGCTAAATATTTATCTATGATAAGTTGACTTATCACATTACACGCTTCAAAACTAAGATTTTTGAATAAATTTACATGGCTATAATCCGCGGGATAATTCATTTTCTTACAAAACTCCATAGCTTTTTTCCCGATAGGCATGACTTTGAATGCTATGTTTTGGCTTTGATAATGCGCTATGGTTTTTTTGGTTAATTTAAGTATATTGGCATTGAAGCCACCGCATAATCCTCTATCACTAGTAAATATAGTAATTAAAACACGATTAACAGGCCTTACCTCACTTAATGGGTTAGACGAAATAGCTTGATCGTCCATACCTCGAACCAAATTCTGAAGAACTTCATTGAGTTTATCTGCATAAGGTCTCATTTGAAAAATCTTAGAAGACGCTTTTTTTAACTTCGCAGCAGATACGAGCTTCATCGCTTTGGTAATTTGTTGCGTACTTTTGACTGATACGATTCTTTCTCTTACTTCCTTTAATCCCGCCATAATTAGGGTTTATTATGCTTTATACATTTTCATAACTTCATTGGCTACATCTACTAGCGCTGGGGCTACATCATCTATAGGTTTTGATTTTAGATCTGCCAAAAGTCCAGAATGATTCTTGTCGAGTACTTGGAACAATTCCGCTTGAAAATCTCTGACTTTATTGACTGGTATATCTTTGAGCATATTCTTAGTACCTAAATAGATAATGGCAATTTGTTTTTCGACACTTAAAGGTGAAGCGACATTTTGCTTGAGGATTTCTACGTTTCTAGCACCTTTTTCGAGCACTGATTTCGTAGCGGCGTCTAGGTCTGAGCCAAATTTAGCAAAAGCCTCTAATTCTCTATATTGTGCTTGGTCTAGTTTGAGTGTACCTGAGACTTTTTTCATATTCTTGATTTGAGCATTTCCACCAACTCGACTCACAGAAATACCGACATTGATAGCTGGTCTAACGCCTGAGTTAAATAAATTGGACTCTAAGAAAATCTGGCCGTCAGTAATTGAAATTACATTGGTCGGAATATAAGCCGATACATCCCCTGCTTGTGTTTCGATAATAGGAAGCGCCGTCAATGAGCCACCACCTTTGACTTTATCTTTTAGAGAATCTGGTAAATCGTTCATATTTTTGGCGATATTATCATCATTGACTACTTTGGCTGCACGCTCAAGCAATCTAGAGTGAAGATAAAAGACATCCCCTGGATAAGCTTCACGGCCTGGAGGTCTTCTAAGAAGAAGAGATACCTCACGATAGGCTACTGCTTGCTTACTTAAATCATCATAAACGATGAGCGCTGGTCTTCCTGTATCTCTAAAATACTCCCCTATAGCACAGCCTGCGAATGGCGCATAGAACTGAAGCGGAGCTGGGTCTGCAGCAGAGGAGAAGACGACCGTAGTATATTTCATAGCGCCTGCTTGCTCCAACGTTCTAACGATATTGGCTACCGTAGAAGCTTTTTGGCCGCATGCTACATAAATACAATAGACAGGTTCTCCTTTGTCATAAAATTCTTTTTGATTGATAATTGTATCAATGGCTACGGTAGTTTTCCCAGTTTGTCTATCTCCAATGATAAGTTCACGCTGACCTCTGCCGATAGGAATCATAGCATCAATAGATTTAATCCCTGTTTGGAGAGGCTCCGTCACCGGCTGACGAAAAAGTACGCCTGGTGCTTTTCGCTCTAGAGGCATTTCATACAATTCTCC
This sequence comes from Chitinophagales bacterium, assembly GCA_025455685.1. Classification (GTDB taxonomy): domain Bacteria; phylum Bacteroidota; class Bacteroidia; order Chitinophagales; family JADJOU01; genus JALOMB01. Next base: position 15,369 of record JALOMB010000036.1, read on the forward strand.
GGTAATATCTCCTTTCCCATCGATAGGTAGCCCTAAGGTATTGACAACACGACCCAAAGTACCTTCTCCTACTTTGATAGATGCGATAGTTTTGGTAGATTTGACGGTATCTCCTTCTTTTATATTGCCAGAAGACCCCATCAATACAACGCCTATATTGTCTTCCTCTAAATTTAACGCAATAGCTTGAAGTCCATTTTCAAACTCTACGAGCTCACCTGCTTGTACACTATTTAAGCCATAAACACGAGCAATACCATCTCCTACAGATAGTACAGTGCCGACCTCTTGCATCGAAGTCTGAAGATTCAAATTATCAATCTGCGATTGGATTATATGAGTAATTTCACTTGGTTTTATAGAAGACATAAATTTAAGATTTATTGTAAAATTATGATAAGATTTGGTTTGATACTTGATTGAGTTTATATTTCACAGAGGTGTCATGTCTGTTTTGATCGATTTGAATGATATATCCACCGATTAAATCAGGTTGAATTTCTGAATAAATTTCTGCTTGTTTACCTTGGGTGTATTTCGCTACGAGCTTATCTATCTTAGCTTGATCCATAGCTTTGGCAAGTGTCAAATATACCTTGACTATATTATTCTTGTGTTGATATAAATTGACAAATCCTTTGGCCATATCTGGTAAGTCTGAAATTCTGTCTTTGCTCATGAGCACATCGATCATAGATTTGGTCGTAGGGGAAGTATGCGCAAAAATTGTGGCTTTAAAGAAATCATTTACTTGTGATACAGACAGGGTTGGATTATTCAAAACAGATAAAAAATGTGAATCTTTGCAGAATTCAGCAATCAATAAAAAGTCCTCATACACTTTTTTTAGTGTCTGATCCCCTTCACGGGATGCTTTATTATAAAAAGCATTGATATAGGGCATGGAAGATTTAGAGCAGATTTGCATAGCTATTGTATGTTGGTTAGATATTTATCGTGATAATCGGCTTGCTCGAGTTTGTCATGGAGGACTTTGGAAGCGATATCGATAGCTAAGGCTCCGATTTGACCTTTTGCTTCGGCTATAGCCTTTGATTTCATTTGGTCAATTTCTCCTTTGGCTCTTTCTATTAAATCTTTTGATTCTTGTCTTGCTTTTTCCATTTCAGCTTCTCTATACGAATTGACTTCTTTCTTTACGTCTTCCATCATTTTGAGCTTTTCTTCTTTGATGGCTCTGAGGGCATCTTCGTTTTGTTTCGAGAGATTTTCGAATTCTAGCTTAGCATGTTGCGCAGCTTTTAGGCTTTCTTCGATAGATTGATTTCTAGAGTCCAAAGAATTTAAAATTGGTCGTATTGCAAATTTACCTACCAATAAATAAAATATAATAAAAACCAATAAAGTCCAAAACAAAAACCCTAAATCAGGAGTAATTAAACTTAAGGGATTAAAAGCATTTAATAATATCATAAGAATTATTTAACGTAAGATTTTTAATAATAAATGATTGACTGCAGCAACCCTACAGTCAATCATTAGTTTTTTTTAGCCTTTTGATAGAAACGAGAAGATAATCGCTACAAGCGCTGCACCTTCTACAAGTGCTGCTGTAATAATCATCGCACCTCTGATTTCTCCACTGGCTTCTGGCTGTCTAGCGATAGCGTCCATAGCTTTTCCTCCGATCATTCCGATTCCGAGTCCTGCTCCTAGTGCTGCTAGTCCACATCCGATTGCTGCAATTGCTGTCATAGTATTGGGTTTTTAGATTAAAATATAAAAAAAATTAATGGTGATCGTGGTGATGCTCTTCCTGGGCAATTCCAATAAAAATAGCAGAAAGAAGGGTAAACACATAAGCCTGTACAAAGGCGACGAAAAGCTCCATCCCATTGACGAAAAGCAATAAAGGTACAGCAATCGCTCCACCGGCTAAAGCGCCTAAAGCATTCTTGCCAGCTTCTCCCATGATGAAGACCATACTAGCAATACTTAGAATAGCAATATGTCCTCCTGTAATATTTCCAAACAAACGCAATACCAAAGCTATAGGTTTAATAAAAACTCCTGCTAACTCTATCGGTGTAAGAATCAAATATAGTGGCTTTGGAACACCTGGCATAGCGAAAATATGCATCCAATAGTCTTTCTTGGCCGTTAGATTGATCATCAAAAATACGATAATTCCAAGACCTAAAGTAAAAGATATGTTCCCAGAGACATTTGCAGATCCTGGAAAAATAGGAATCAAGCCTAGTAGATTGTTGATTAAGATAAAGAAAAATATACAAACCAATAAAACAGTATATTTCTGATAATTCACACCTATATTTTCTTTGGCGATATCATTATGTACGAAATTGACAAATGGCTCTAACAAAGATTGAATACCTTTTGGGGCACCTTGATTTGTCTGATATTTTGATTTGACTGTAAACATGACAATGCTCAGAATAAACGCACTTAATAACAATACAAATACATTTTTGGTAATTGAAAAATCGATGATATCGTCACCCATAGAATTCACTACTCTAGAATGTTTCATTTCATATCCTTTTACAGCCACAGTTCCTTCGCCATGATGCGCATGAAATTCACTAGAAATAGCGGTAAAAAAATTTCTATTTGTTTTATTATAAATAATTACTGGCAATGGCAAGACTAGATCTCCGGCAATATGAAATTCATTAGCATCAGCGATATGGTGCATGATGATAGGCACAGGGTCAAATTTATCGGATGTAGCTTGATGTATGACTTCATGGCCTTTTGCTTCGTGGGACTGAGCGGCATAATCTGCTTTAGAAGTAGCTTCTGTGTGCCCGTGAACTGAATTATTGGAAGATTCGCTAGCAAACAATGAGAAACTCATCACAATAAAAAGTCCTAAACACAAGAATCTTCGATATAAGTCCATAAAATATGAGTAGATTTCTAAATTTTTGCAAAACTAACTAAAAAAAATTTTTTCAAACTAGTTTTTTTCGAGCCTAATTTTTGTTTTTTCTTTGAATAATATTCTTCGACTATATCAAGATAGTGAATAAGTCTGAATTATGTTATATTTCTTTAGTCAAAAGAAAAACCCACCAAAGCTCCCTGTCGCCCTTTCCTCCGTCCGCTCTCTTTTTCCTTTTCCTCTTTTTTTCACGCCCATCCGCCTTGCTTAGAGAGGGAATGAGCGGCACAAAACGCAACCCAAAACCCTCTAACAAATCCCTAAAATCCAAAAAAATAAAACCAATCCCCTCCCCAAAAAAATAATCCTTATCTTTGTTAAGGAAATTTTTAATAAATGTGAAGCGTGCGCCTAAAAAAACTAAAAATATTGAGAAAGAAGTCTAAGGCTAATGCATTTTATTGGTTTGGCTTCAACGGGAAAGAAACTAACAATTATCAAGGGTATACAGCAAAAGTTGTAGAGAATTTAGGTACTATTCTAAC
>JALOMB010000037.1 GCA_025455685.1 Chitinophagales bacterium
TGATGTCAAAGATACAATTTTTTAATCAATTCACAACGCATTTTGGCGTTAAAAAAAGATATTTTAGATGTCAAAGATACAATTTTTTAATCAATTCACAACACCGAATTACAAAATGATTGACAAATATATGATGTCAAAGATACAATTTTTTAATCAATTCAAAAAAAATCACAAACCATAAAACCGCTTACCCTTGATATTCAGCACCAGAGCCTTAGTCTTATCATCCTCTGTCAGCTCCTCACAATCCTCCGCATAAATCGTCAAGAAACGAACCTCATACTTCTTCAAACCTTCTCGCTCCATTATGTCATAAGCCTCCTCTAACAGCTGAGCGAAATATCCAGAATTTTTAACCTCTATTTTATCCATTTTATCGTTTTTGAAATGTAAAATTATAGTACAAATTTAAGTTTTTTATCTTTTTAAGCTATTTTTTTCAACCCCTTAACTAAATAACAAAAAAAACACGAGGATTCTACTGCAAATTATCGTCTATAGTTTTGGGATATTTAGGTTTCCTTTTTTTCGTGGCTAGTATCTCCATAGAACCTTTGGATACTACTATATTTTTAGGAGGATGTTTTTTGACCAAGGTCACACTTTCAGGGTAAGATGTAATGAAACTATCGTCGGCTACCCCTACCGTATTTGCTATTTTTTTTGCGTGTGTATTATTTAAAGCGAGAATCTCTACCTCAAACGTTATCTGAACTGTTAGTCTTTTTTTGAACTTTATCATATATAATTTTTTGTTTTGTTTTCAAGATTTAGATTAAGACTATATCTTAGCATATCGCTTCGATATATTCTAAGAAATCTATATACGTTTCATATTGAAATTCAAAGATACAATTTTTTAATCAATTCACAAACTAAATCTAAACAATCCCTCGACATAGCTAGAGTTGCTAAAAAGTCACTTGAAACTTCAAATTCAACCTCCTACCAGTAAGGTTATTAGGTATAGCATAGGAAGTATTGCTATAATCCTTGATCCAAGTCATTGATACATCATTCTCTACACCAAACAAATTAAAAATCTCTACCGCTATCCATGCCTTTTGCACCTTAGAGAACCATTTGAGCATATCAGCCTTATTCTGAGGATCTTTTAGCATCAAGGAAAACCCCAAATCCACACGATTGTATGCACTCATACGATAGGCATTGCGAAAAGCATTCACATAAGGAAGCGAAAAAGGCATACCACTCGCATATACAAAATTCAAATGCACCTTAAACTGAGGTAATTTCGGCAAATAATCCTGAAAAAACAAATTAAAACTCAAAGGCTGCTCACTCGGTCGAGAAATCCATTGACTCCGATAAGCCACAGAATCCACTATTTCACGACCATAAGGCTTGATTTGATAAGATTTGCCTTCTGCATCGATATAGCGATAATAAGTCTGATTGAGGTTTTCTTTAGTTTGATTCCATGAAAAGCTAAGCCAACTCTCAGCATCCTTCACAAATTCTCCTTGAACCCTAAAGTCCACACCATACGCATAAGCACGTGTAGTATTATTCGCATCATAACGCATCAATACGTTATTGTAGAGGTATGAATTTACTTGAGTCATATCCTTGAAATAGAACTCTTGGGTAAACTTAAATGGCCGATTTTTAAATTTTAAGACAAATTCATTGCCCAAAATATAATGAATCGATTGCTGATGTAATACATTTTCATTAAATTGGCCATAAATATTGAGGTATTCTCGAAGCAACGGCTGCTGATTATAGCTGCCCACAGCTAGTTTGAGCTTCCAATCCTTGTCGAGGTCAGGTTGATAAGTTAGATTGGCTCTCGGAGATAAGAAGCTACTTTGATTGAGTTGATTACGATTGCCTCTCAGGCCATAATTTATAGTGAATTTTCCTTTTTGAGTAGGGATCATGAACTCATGAGTCATGAAAAATTCTTGTTTTTGGTTTCTAATCTTGAAATTACCTCGAGCAGAGAAATCCAAGCCAAAATTTGGGGCATTCTGCCCAACATTATAGCCTGAGCTATCGAGTCTATCCCATAGGCTCATGCGCCATGTAAACCATTCTCTTTTGTCCGTGAAGCCCATTCTGATTTGGTGGTTGTCTAGTATAATGGCTAGATTGAGGCTATGAGTGAGCAGGTCTGCATCTAGATTGTCTCTACCCCAATTCTGAAAAGTACCTGCACCGAGAATAGATTTAAAATCATTAAAATTGGTGCTCTGTAGGTCTGTCTCTATCGCTCCAATTCTATACTGACCCGTGATATCGAAGTTTTGAGATTCATTGAGTTTATTATAGTTTTGTTGAAAAGTCACAAACACATTCTCATAAAACATTTTTTTAATAGAAATCCCATTCATAAACTGCTGATATTTGTCTATTTCCTGTCCTGAGAAATTCACTTGATACCCCAAAGCATTGTCGAAAAGCCCGAAGCGAGTAAATCGATCTTTGGGCTGAAGTCTAAAATTATTTTCTGCGAAGTACGTAAGCCATTCAATCCTAAGGGTTTCATCTACCCGAAAATGCCAATAGTTCTGTATGTCGAAGAAGACTGGCGCGTATTCTCCTTGAGTTTCTTGACTTGAGAGCAGTAGCGCATTATTTCTGTATCGGATAGCTGTAGAACCATTTAGTTTTTCATTAAATAGGGCGTATCCTCCGTGAATATTGCCGCCCATGAAGCTTCCTTGGATAGACAAAGTAGGTTTTTTGAATTTTTTGTATTCGATATCTAGTACAGAGCTCATTTTATCGCCATAGCTCGCATTGAAGCCGCCTGAACTGAAGGTGAGTTTATCGACCATATCGGGATTGACGAAGCTCAAGCCTTCTTGTTGCGCATTTTTAATGAGTTGAGGACGATAGATTTCGAATCCATTGACATAGACTAAATTTTCGTCGAAATTTCCACCTCTAACTTGATAGGATGAGGATAATTCATTATTGCCACCTACCCCTAACCCTTGAAATTTAAGCATGGTTTCTAGGTTGCCTGATGGATTAGTTTGAAATTCGTTTAATTTGAGGCTTTGTTTGATTTCATTGAGAATAGGCGGTTTTTTAGATTTTTTGGCATTCGATATTTTAGTAGTTTTCAGCTTAAACTTAAGGGTATCACTTTGAGCTATCGATAAGATACTTGAGCCTATAAACCAGATAAAAACAAGGATTTTTTTCAAATTTACACGACTTTTTGAAGCCAGAGATTCAAAATCTCTTGAGCAGAAATAGAAATAATAGTACCTGGTCCGAAAATCAAATCTACGCCTTGACTATAGAGCATATCATAGTCTTGTTTTGGGATGACGCCGCCTACTACGATGGTTATGCCTTGACTTCCGAGGTTATTGAGGCATTCAAGTAAGTCTTTTACAAGGGATTTGTGACCACCTGCTAGAGAGCTGATGCCGATGATATGTACATCATTTTCTACGGCTTGTTTGGCGACTTCTTCGGGCGTCTGAAAGAGGGCACCTAAATCTACGTCAAATCCTAAATCCGCAAATGAAGTAGCGATTACTTTCGCACCTCTATCATGACCGTCTTGTCCCATTTTCGCAATAAGAATTCGCGGTCTTCTACCGAATTTATCTTGAAACTGATCGGCCAATTTTTTAGCTTTGTTAAATTCTATATCGTCTGTCATCGCTTTTTTATATACTCCGCTTATCGTTTTGTTTTCAGGTAAATAACGCGGAAAACTTCGTTGCATTGCATCAGAAATTTCTCCAAGGGTAGCTCTAGCAATAGCTGCTTCTATAGCTGCTTCCAAAAGGTTTAGGTTAGGATTTATAGTCGCTTGATAGATTTTTTCTAAGCAAGAATTAACTTTGTCAGCGTTTCGGTTAGCTTTTAGGAGGTGTAATCGTTGAATTTGATTTTCGAGTACGGATTTATTGTCGATTGAGAGGATTTCTACTGTTGACTCATCGAATTTATTGTATTTATTAAGGCCAATAATGATATCTTGTCCTTTTTCTATATTGGCTTGTCGTTTGGCAGCTGCTTCTTCGATTCTCATTTTGGGGATTGATTTTTCGATAGCGCGACTCATTCCGCCATGTTCTTCTACTTCATTCATGAGGGCTTTGGTGTGGGTTATTAATTCTTGAGTGAGGTATTCGACATAGTGGGAGCCGGCATAAGGGTCGATAAATCGACAAATATCTGTTTGGTAAGCGATGTATTTTTGCGTTTCTCGAGCTATTCTAGCAGAAAAAGGAGTAGGCAATGCGATAGCTTCGTCTAAGGCGTTGGTATGAAGGGATTGAGTGCCGCCTATGACGGCACTTAGTGCTTCTACGGCGGTTCTACAGATATTATTGAGTGGGTCTTGTTCGGTGAGTGACCATCCGGAGGTTTGGCTATGGGTTCGAAGTGCCATAGATTTTTCTTTTTGGGGTTGAAATGAAGCGACTATTTCAGACCATAGATATCGTCCAGCTCTCATTTTAGCTACTTCGAGGAAATGATTCATACCTATTCCCCAGAAAAAAGATAGCCTAGGTGCAAATTCATCGATTTTCAGTCCTGCTTCTAAGCCTGTTTTAATATATTCTTTGCCATTTGCTAAGGTATATGCCAGTTCAATTTCCGCAGTGCCACCGGCTTCTTGGATATGATAGCCTGAAATGGAAATAGGATTAAATTTCGGCATGTGTGCCGCACAGTATTTGAAAATATCAGAGATGATTCGCATAGAATCTTTTGGATTATATATGAAGGTATTGCGCACCATAAATTCTTTGAGAATATCGTTTTGAATGGTTCCAGAGAGCTTATCGAGAGAGACACCTTCTTCTAGGGCAGTAGCAATATAAAAAGCCATTATTGGGATGACTGCGCCATTCATGGTCATAGAGACACTCATTTGGTCGAGAGGAATTTCAGAAAATAAAATTTTCATGTCTTCAATACTGTCTATTGCCACACCAGCCATGCCTACGTCTCCTTTGACTCTTGGGTTGTCGGAGTCGAAGCCACGATGAGTAGCTAAATCAAATGCGACGGATAATCCTTTTTGGCCTTCTTTGAGATTATTTTTGTAGAATGCGTTGGATTCCTCAGCAGTACTAAAACCAGCGTATTGTCGGATTGTCCATGGTTTTTGGGTGTACATTGAGGCGTAGGGACCACGAAGAAATGGAGGCATTCCACTATAAGTACCTAAAAAAGGATATTCTTTGGCTTCAAATCTATTTTGGAGGATAATTTTATCTTGAAGTTTTTGTGATAAAATTTCTACGGGTTTATTGTCTTGGTTGGCGAGTAAACCCTCTAAAGAAAAATCAAGCAACTTAATCATAAATCAAATTTTATAAGTTAGGTTTTTTATAAGTGTTCCAATTGCTTTAGCTGAGCTAGATATGCATCTACGACAAAGTTACGGCTATAGGCTTGAATCATTTTGATACGACCATTTAGCCCCATTTTTTTACGAATTTCATAAGGGGTTTGAATCATTTTTTCTATAGCAAGCGCCACCGCTGCGGCATCGCGTGCTTGAAACAAATAGCCGTGCTCCTCATGAGATACGAGTTGATTGCATCCTGTCACATTACTACAAATCACAGGTATTTGCATGCTGAGCGACTGCATGATGACATTAGAGCAACCTTCTCGATAGCTAGGCAATATCAAAGAGTCTGCTTCAGCTAAATAAGGGCGAATATCGTATTGGACACCTAAATACTCGATTAAGCCCTCCTCAATCCAATTTTGGACTTGAGTTTCAGAGATTTGATTGCTACTCAGTGCCTTATCCCAAAAAGGACCCATAAGCTGAAATTTTACGGAAACTTTAGGATATTTGTTTTTAAAGAGTTTAATGCCTTCAATAAATTCCATTACGCCTTTATCTTTGATAATCCTGGTAATAAACAAAAATACAAAGGGCTTCTTGTCTTGGTAATCAATAGGATAAAAATAATCTGTATCTACACCGCCACCAGGCAAAATGGAGGTTTTTAATTCATCGATACCTATATTGAGGAAAAGATTTCTATCGTCGATATTTTCGAAGAAATTATGTCTATTGGCATTATAGCTTCTTAAAAGAAATTTTCGTATCAATCGATACATGAGGATATTAGACTCAAATAAGGGTCCAATACCTGCCGTATTGGTAATTGTAGGAATTTTAGTCCAGGATCCAATAAGGCTACATGCGACATTTGGCCTAATGGTAAAGCTCAATACTACTAATGGATTCAAGGATTTGCTTAATCGATATAGCGCTAATACATATCGAAACAAAGTAATTGGATTAGCTTGTAAATGAGGTATTTCATGACATACACAACCAAGTTTTTCGAGTTCTTCTCGGTCTAAATGACTACCTGAAGACGCTATATGCACTTTATATTGGTGCTCAATAAGCGGTATAAGTAATTGCTTTCTAAGGGAAAGACAAGTAAAATAAGTATTTTCAACGAAGAGCAATTGATTCTTCACGAAGCAAAACTATAAAAAAAAATACCGTTTTGATAAAAAATAAATATTTTTGGACTTTTTAAGCTTATGAACTTATCAGATTTTTATCAAAAACTTATTCATGTTAATTTCTCTGATTTACTTCAGTTAGAAAAAAAAGAATTGTATAAGAAGTTTTGGAAAGGATTTATAGCTTTTTACCTGTTGATAATTCTATTTTTCTTGGCGTTAAATTTTGGGTTATTTGGTAAAATGCCTAGTATTGATGATCTAAAGAACCCTAGAAATAGTGTTGCTTCTGAAGTTTATAGTGAAGATGGCGCGTTAATAGGTAAAATCTATACGGAAAATCGCCTTCCTGTAACTTTTAATGAGTTACCTGATAATCTAGTCAATGCCTTGATTGCCACAGAAGATTCTAGGTTTTATGCTCATAGCGGCATAGATGTCAAAGCCATATTTGCGGTGGTCAAAGGAATGTTTACGATGAGCAATCGAGGTGGTGGATCTACGATATCTCAGCAGCTCGCCAAAAATCTTTTTCCTAGAGGTGATGTTAATCTTTTTTCATTAGTCATTAGGAAATTCAAAGAATGGATTATAGCCATAAAACTTGAACGAAATTTCAGTAAATATGAAATTATCGCGTTGTATTTTAACACCGTAGAATATAACGATAATGCTTTTGGGGTCAAGGCTGCAGCTAAGACTTACTTTAATAAAAACCTAAAAGACTTAACCATAGACGAATCTGCTTTGCTTGTAGGTATGCTCAAAGCCCCGTCTAAATATAATCCTAGAAGAAATCCCGAAAACGCGATTGAACGTAGAAATGTAGTTTTGAGTAAAATGTTAGCGTTCAACTATATCAATAAAACTCAGTATGACACACTTTCAGTCAAGCCTATCGAATTGAGATTTAACCCCTTAGAAGATGTAGATAGTGAAGCGCCTTATTTCATCTCTGTATTGAAGAAGTATTTAAAAGATTTTTTCCAAAAAAACAAAGATAAATTTCGTAAAGAATATAATATATATGAAGATGGACTAAAAATCTATACGACAATCAACATGAAAATGCAAAAATATGCTAATGATGCGGTTAGGGAGCATTTATCCTTGTATCAAAGATACATGTTTGCTCATTGGGCGGGCAGTGATCCATGGCGAAATGGCAAGTCCAAGCGATTTTTAAGGCATGTTCATTCATCTGAAAGGTTTAAAGATCTTGTCGCTAGTGGTTTAAGTAAGGATAGTGCTTATTCTGTAATGAAGCAGCCTATCAAAATGAGGGTTCTCTCTTATAAATATCCTGAAGGCATTGATACTATGATGAGTCCATGGGATTCTATTCGTTATTATCAAATGTTTATTCAAGCTGGTTTCTTGGCGGTAGATCCTACTACGGGATATATCAAGTCATGGGTAGGAGGTGCGGACTATCGATATTTCAAATTTGATCATGTCTATTATGCTACCAAGAGACAGGTTGGCTCTGTGTTTAAGCCATTTCTATATGCGGTTTATATAGATCAAAAAGGAAGCTCGCCTTGTCAGCAAATTTCTAATGCTCGAATTGTGTTTCGTCCTGGGGGCAAATATAAATTAGGTACGACTTGGAGTCCATCTAACTCAGGCGGCGGATATGGTGGAATGCCTACACTCAAGCAGGCTTTGACCAAGAGTCTCAATATCGTATCTGCGAGACTCATCGCTGATATCGGACCCAAAACCTTGGTAAATTATATGCGTAGTTTAGGTCTAGATTCTACGACCAAAATTCCTGAATACCCTTCAATTTGTCTTGGAACCCCTGAAATATCAGTTTATGAGATGGTTGGCGCTTATACACCGTTTGCCAATGAAGGTTTATTTTCAAAATTAATTTTCATCAAAAAAATCGAAGACAGTAAAGGAAATATATTACATACCGAATACCCTGAATTCAAAGAAGTTCTTCGTCCTGAAATGGCTAATGTCATGCAAGATATGATGAAGGGTGTCGTGGATTTCGGTACAGCCAAAAGACTTAAAGGCGCTTATGGCTTAAAAGGTGAAATATGTGGCAAAACAGGTACGACTCAAAGCAATTCTGACGCTTGGTTTATTGGATTTACACCTCAACTCCTCGCTGGCGTATGGACGGGTTGTGATGATAGATTGGTTAGATTTAGAAGTACTGGTTTAGGTCAAGGTGCGGCTATGGCCTTACCAATTTGGGGTAAATATTTTAGCAAAGTATATCAAGATAAAACCTTGGGCTATAGTTTTGATGCTAAATTTCCTGAGTTTCAAGAAGAAACGAGAACAATTCCTATTGATTGTGGTAAATACAAAGGCTGGAACGCTGGAATAGGCATTCCAAAATCTAAAGAGCTTCAGGTCATAGAATATGATCAAAATGGAACAGATGATTTTGACAATACAGAAGTTCCAGAATCTTTTGAATAATGATTTTGATTTGTATTTTAATTTTTTTATATTAAGATAAAATTTTTATATTATCTTTGCGAACTAAAATAACTTTTATGCCTTTAACTAAAGAAAGAAAAATCGAAATCTTCGCTCAATATGGTGGCTCTGAGACTAATACAGGCTCTGCTGAAGCGCAAATTGCCTTGATGACTACTCGTATTACTATGCTTACGGAGCACCTTAAAACTGCTAAAAAAGACAATAACACTACGCTTTCATTGATGAAATTAGTCGGTAAGAGAAGAAGTTTGTTGGATTATCTCAAGAAAAAAGACATTAATCGCTACAGAGAAATCGTTAAGAAACTTAATTTAAGAAGATAATAGTGTTTGTGATATAATAGATAAATTTAGGCTTAACTTATGGGTTAGGCCTATTTCTTTATATATTGCTAGGTTTTATAATGTGTGGATAAAATCTAAAATAAACCAAAAAAATAGCATTAAATTTGCAGGACCGTATAGGTCAATAATATATAAACAAAAATTCATGAACATTCAACAAGTAGAAATACACAATTCAGGTAAAAAAATAGAAATTCAAACGGGTAAATTAGCCAAACAAGCTCATGGCTCCGTGGTCGTAAGACAAGGCAATACTATGCTTTTAGCTACAGTCGTATCTGATAAAAAAGCTGGTGAGAATATCGACTTTCTTCCTTTGACTGTCGATTACAGAGAGAAATTTGCGAGCTCAGGTAAGATTCCAGGAGGTTTCTTCAAAAGAGAAGCTAGACCTACTGATAATGAAATTTTAATTTCTAGACTTATTGATAGAGCGCTTAGGCCACTTTTCCCAAGTGATTATCACGCCAATACTATGGTTACGGTTAATTTAATTAGTGCTGATAATGAGATTAGTCCAGATACTTTGGCTTGTTTAGCTGCTTCTAGTGCCATTATGGTCAGTGATATTCCTTTTCAGGGACCTGTATCTGAGGTTCGGGTTGGTAGAGTCGATGGTCAGTTTGTCATTAATCCAGACAGAGATATCCTAGAAAAATCTGATATCGATATGATTATTGCTGCTACTGAAACTGAGATAATGATGGTGGAAGGCGAAATGAAAGAAATTTCTGAAGAGGAGATGGCAGATGCGATTATGTTCGCACATCAAAGCATCAAAGAGCATTGTAAAGCACAAAAAAATCTCGAATCGTTAGTAGGCAGTAATGTCAAAAGAACTTATAGTCATGAAGACTCTGACGAAGCATTATACCAATTGATCAAAGAAGAAACCTACACTTCGATTCAAGAAATTGCTCGAAAAGCCTTAGGCAAAGACGAGCGCAGCAAAGCATTCGAAAATATTCTCGAAGCATGCAAAGAAAAAATGACTGAGGAAATGCGCACAAAAGAATTTCTCATCAAAGTGTATTTTAGCAAAGTAAAAAAAGAAGCTGTAAGACGCGTTATTTTGGATGATGCTATACGTTTAGATGGTCGTAAATACGATGAAGTAAGGCCGATTTGGTCTGAAGTCCCTTTCCTTCCTTCTACGCATGGCTCAGCTCTTTTCACTAGAGGTGAGACTCAATCCCTCACTACAGTTACCCTTGGTAGCAAATTAGACGAACAATCTATAGATGGTGCAGTATTTGAAGGTACCAAAGGATTTATTTTACATTATAATTTTCCTTCATTTTCTACAGGTGAAGCGCATCCTAACCGAGGTGTAGGCAGAAGAGAAGTAGGTCATGGAAATTTAGCAGAGCGCGCCTTAGGCAAAGCCCTAGATCATAGTTTTCCCTATACTATTCGTGTAGTTTCTGATATTTTGGAATCTAATGGTTCCTCATCTATGGCTACTGTATGCGCAGGCAGTATGGCCCTCATGGATGCAGGTGTGCCGATTAGTGGTGGAGTTAGCGGCATTGCTATGGGATTGATTACAGATAATCAAGGAAAATATGCCATTTTATCGGATATTTTAGGTGACGAAGATCATCTAGGAGATATGGACTTCAAAGTAGCCGGCACTGCAAAAGGTATTACCGCTTGTCAAATGGATATTAAAATTGATGGATTAACGCATGAATTATTGCTCAAGGCTCTTCACCAAGCCAAAGCAGGCAGGTCGCATATTTTAGCGGAAATGGAAAAAGTCATCAAAGTATCCAATCCAGATGTAAAGCCATATGCACCTAGAATAGAATCGATTAAAGTTGATAAAGAGTTTATTGGAGCTATTATAGGACCTGGTGGCAAAATCATTCAAGCACTTCAAGCTGAAACCAATACCGTGATTTTCATCGAAGAGCAGGGAGAATATGGTATCATTCAAGTTTCCGGTGTCGGAAAAGACAATGTAACACAAGCCTTAAATCGGATCAAAGGCATAGCTACTAAGCCTGAGGTTAATACAGTTTATACTGGAACTGTCAAAACAATAGTAGAATTTGGTGCTTTTGTAGAGTTTCTTCCTGGAAAAGAAGGTTTGCTTCATGTTTCAGAAATCGCTCAAGAACGTGTAGAAGATGTCAATAAATACCTAAAAATAGGTCAGGAAGTGCAAGTTAAATTGCTCGCAATAGATCAAAAAACTGGCAAATATAAATTATCTAAAAAACAATTATAATTATTCACTAAAACTTTAAATATTATGGCATTTACAGATTTTTTCAAAAACCTATTTGGTTCTACTAAAGAAACAATTAGTAAGACAATTGACTCTTCGTCGGAAGTAATAAGCAATGTAGCTCAAAAAGCAGATGCTACATTTGACCAAGTAGTCGAATCTTCCAAAGATTTGGCTTCTGATGTGGCTTCGAAAACAGAAGAAGTCCTCAATAATGTTGTAGAAGCAACAAAAGATGTAGCAGCAGAAGTAGCTGAGAAAACTGAAGGCGTAATCGAAACTACCAAAGATATTGCATCTGAAGTTTCTCAAAAAGCTGGCGAAGTAGTAGATGGCGCTGTAGAAACTACCAAAGACATAGCTAATGCAGTCGTAGATAAAACTAAAGATATACTCAATCAAAATCCTGATACGCCTACAGATCCAAAAGCTTAATTCTTATGGATTATTTATCTATCAAAGAAATCCTTAGCCAAGGCCAAGTAGGTAAAGAATATGAAGTAAAAGGATGGATTCGTTCCTTTAGAAACAATCAGTTTGTCGCTTTGAGTGATGGGTCCACACTCCAGACTTTTCAGCTTGTATTAAACCCAGATAAATTTGATGAAACATCATTTAAAAATTTATCTATCGCCACTTCTGTTTCAGCAAGCGGTAAATTAGCTGAATCACTTGGACAAGGTCAGAAATTTGAGCTAATAGTCGATAAAATTGTAGTTTTAGGACATGCCAATTCAGATGAAGTTCAGAAAACTATTCTTCAACCAAAACGTCACTCTTTAGATTTTCTCAGAGAGCAAGCGCATCTTAGATTTAGGACGCAGTTGTTTGGCGCAGTTTTTCGTGTGCGACATCATCTAGCTATGGCAATCCATGATTTCTTCGATTCTAGAGGATTTTTTTATCTTCATGCTCCTATTATTACTGCTTCAGATGCGGAAGGAGCTGGAGAAATGTTTCAAGTCACGTCTTTAGATTTAGAGCATTTACCCCAAAAAGATGGAAGAATTGATTATGAGCAAGATTTCTTTGCTAAAAAAGCGTCTCTAAGTGTATCCGGTCAGCTTCAGGCTGAGCTCGCTGCTATGGGACTAGGCAAGGTATATACTTTTGGCCCTACATTTCGTGCTGAAAACTCTAATACTTCTCGTCATTTAGCCGAGTTTTGGATGATTGAGCCAGAAGCTGCTTTTATGGATTTAGCAGGAGATATGGATTTGGCAGAGGCTATGTTGAAGCATTGTCTTAGTTATGCTTTGGAGAAGTGTGCCGATGATATAGCTTTTCTCGATGAGCGACTCAAGCAAGAAGAGAGCCAAAAACCTATGATTGAGCGTTCTAAATTAAATTTAATTGAAAAATTAAAATTCTGTATAGAGCAGCCCTATCAGCGATTGACCTATAGAGAAGCGATTGATATTTTGATGCAATCCACGCCTCAGAAAAAAGGTAAGTTTAAATATCCTGTAAGAGGCTTTGGCACTGACCTTCAGAGCGAACACGAGCGATATCTCGTCGAAACTCATTTTGAGCGTCCTGTGATTTTGACAGATTATCCTAGAGAAATCAAGGCTTTTTATATGCGTTTGAATGATGACCAAGAAACTGTAGCGGCAATGGATATTTTATTTCCTGGTATTGGTGAAATAGTCGGTGGATCTCAACGTGAAGAGCGGCTCGAAGTATTAGTAGAGAAAATGAAATCATTTGATATTTCTGAGGAAGAAATGTCTTGGTATTTAGATTCTAGAAGATTTGGCACCGTACCTCACGCAGGTTTTGGCTTAGGATTTGAGCGTTTAGTGATGTTCGTTACCGGTTTGACTAATATTAGAGATGTCATTCCTTTTGCACGCACCCCTAAAAATTGTCATTTTTAAAAAAAAGACAGAGTAAATAATTTTTTTTTTATATCTTTGCCATCCCAAATGGAGGTCGTAGCTCAGCTGGTAGAGCAGCGGATTGTGGTTCCGCAGGCCGCGGGTTCAAGCCCCGTCGTCCTCCCTTTTTTCTTTTTTCTTAGTATAAATTTGTGGATATTTTGTTTAGGAGTTTTCTTTTTTGAAAATATCTTTTACTTATTATTTTTTTTTTATTATTTTTGTTCAAAGTTTTGTTTCGTTTTTTGATTAAAACAAATAAATATTATGGAGAATTTTATGAAAAAAATATTATTATTGTTGTTCTTGGTTTTGGTCTTTTCGGGTATTCAGGCGCAATATTGTACGAATGCTGCTGGAAGTAATGCGTATGCTGACATAGGCAATGTAACTATAGCTAACCTAAATAATTCCTCAGCTTGCAATAGTTTAGTTGGCTCCCAAGGATTAGCTACAGGCACCGCAAATCTATATTCAGATTTTACAAATTCTACGGTACCTATACCAAAATTATTATTAGGCAATAAATATACCTTGTCTGTTACCATTTTAAATTGTTCTGGAGGAGATTGGAGTAATACAACTAGAGCTTTTATCGATTGGAATAATGATGGAGATTTCAATGATTTTAGTGAATTTGCCTATATATTACTTAATCAAACAGGTTATCCTGGTGGTACTGTATCTATTGATATTACGGTACCTAATAATATTCCCAAAGGTTTCAAAAGAATGAGAATCGTTACAAGAGAAACTACAGATAGTTTGTCTACACAAGGTTTTAGAAATGGAATTAATTATGGCTGTGGTGTAGGGAATTGGGGCGAAACGGAAGATTATATCATTGAGGCTATCCGATATGACACGACTGTCAGGCTAGAATCTATCGAAAATATTCCTTTGAATCTCTGTGAGACCACATCTCTTCCGGTAACGTTTAAGGTCAAAAATGACGGAGATTCTACACAGAATGCCATTCCGATGACTTATAATCTAAACAATGCAGTATTAGTCAATGAGACTTTTTCAGTGCCTAATTTCAAAGCTGACCATATCGCTACTTTGACCTTTACATCTCCTATTACTTCAGGGCTTAAATTCGGTCAGAATACCCTCACAGTTTATTCTCGACTTCCTAGGGACAAGGATTTAAATGGAGATACCTTGGTATATACCTTTAACTATTTCCCAAATCCTCCTACACCGAAGACTATAACAGATACTGTTTGTATTGGGAATCCTACTTATACCGTATCTGTAGAAAAAAAAGATGCATCGACCAAATGGTTCAATGCAGCAAATGTTTTTTTAGGAAGTGGTTCAAGCTATACAGCGGCTTCGCCTTTAAACGATATAACTTTGTTTGCACAGCATGCTACAATTAATACAATTAATATAGGACCTTTTTCTAATTCCGGGGCATCAACAACTAGTGCCACAAACTTAGGTCTGCGTTTTAATATTCTCAAACCAAATACGACCATTAAAAAAGTGGATTTTTACTCTAATTTTAATGGAGTCATTAATGTAAGAGTAAGAAATGCCGCTAATGCAGTCATCTTTCAAAAAGAATTTGCTATTTATAATTTTGGAGTAAATAAACTTGACCTCAATCTCGTGCTGCCACAAGGCAATAATTATACGATAGATTTAGTCAATGCGAGTGATGTTTCTACATTTCAAACTAATTTTAATCAGTATCCCATTGTATATCCAGATGTAATCTCTATTAATAATGCTTTAATCGGTACTACTGCTTCGACGACCATATATCCTTATTTCTATAATTGGGAAATCGAATACGATCAATGTGTCAGTAGTTTAGTACCGGTCACTGTCAAGAAGCTAAATCAACCCATACCTCCTCTCAATCTCCCACCTTTTCTTCTTGGTTGTACCTTTCCTGTAGTTGAGTTAGATGCACAGAACCCAGGCGCAACTTATTTATGGAATACAGGTGCTACTACCCAAAAAATCAAGGTTACAGGTTCACAGTCCTATTCTGTAGCGGTTAGAGATGCTATAGGTTGTAAAAATAGAGATACTACTGTATCATTTTTAAATCCGAGCCCTATATTTAGTTTAGGAAAAGATACTACAGTATGTGCGAGTGCCAATTTTGTGTTGAAATCAGGCTATAACAATGCCGGCTTCGATCATTATTGGAGCAATAACTCTAGAGATACTAAAATCATACCTAATAAATCAGGAGAATACATTTTAACTGTACTCAACACTCAGAATTCATGTACTTTTTCAGATACTATTAATGTATCTTTGATGTCTTCACCTAAGTTTTCACTTGGACTTGATTCTACATTATGTGCCTGGGATTCAATTAGTATAGGTGCCCCAAGTTCCACCGGACTTTCTTATTTATGGTCTGATGGATCTACTATTAATTCCAAAACTATCAAAGCGTCAGGTACTTATCAATTAACCGTTACCGATAATATTACTAAATGTGTTAGTATAGATTCCGTTAAGTTAAATTTCGTCAATGTATCTGTTCCAAATTTGTCCAATGATACCTCTGTATGCTCTGATAAATTAGAAGTACATCTACCTAATCTACCTAATCATTTATATTCATGGAGCGATGGTAGTAGATTGCTTTATCGAACATTCACGAGAAGTTCGAATTTAGTTTTATTTGTTAGCTATGATGGAACTTTCTGTACTCGAGCAGATTCATTTAAAGTAAATATTTTGGGTAATGATGCGGATTTAAACTTAGGAAATGATATTACCGTATGTGAATCGAGTTATTTGATTAGAGCGCCTAGAGGTTTTTCTCGTTATTTATGGCAAGACAATAGTGCCTTAGATACTTTTCGAGCACGTACTTCAGGTACTTATTGGGTAGAAGCCAATACGCCTTGTGGAATAAAAAGAGACTCTCTGAACATAGAATTCCTGACAAGTTCTAGCATTAAACTTCAAAACGACACCACAGTCTGTGATCCTTTAAATCTCAAGATTAATTCACAGCCAGTAAATTCTCAAATTTTATGGTCCACAGGTGAGACTACGGATAATATTACCGTAAACACTACCGGAAATTATTGGGTTTCAGTTAGTAATGCATGTGGTACCTATTCTGATGCGGTTCAAGTAAATTTTGGAGATGCATTACCAATAATGAATTTTACACATCAAATTTCTCAAAGCGCTATATCGATTAATGATAATTCTACGGGTGTTTATAGCTATTTCTGGGATTTTGGTGATGGTACCAATTCTAGAGAGCAAAGCCCGATACACAAATATGATGTCGATGATATTTATACTATAGACGTTAAATTAACTAATTTCTGCGGGCAATCAGTTGATACTTCTTTTGATATTGATGTACGTGCCTCTTCGAGTATTGCGACAACTAATGAAAGTGAAATTTTAGTATATCCTACCCAATTTGTTGCAGATGTTACGATTAAATCAATGGATAATAAAGCTTGGTCATTAGCTACACTGAATTCTATAGAGGGTAAATTAATCGCTCAATATAAATTTCAATCACCCCTTCAAATTATCTCGCTAAAAAATTTGGCGCAAGGTTCCTACATTTTGAATTTATATCAGGATGAATATAAAATTAAAAGTTTTAGACTCTTTAAGTCTAAATAATTTATAAATTTCATTATATGAAAAAATTTTTATTATTAGTATTTGTTTTTCAGTTTATGATGCTAAATCCCAATAGTGTCTTATCGCAGTGTAATACTGTGACCCCTGGGACTATCGTCATGAAACGTGATAGTTGTATTTCAAATAAAATTTTATTAGAGCTTCAAGGTCATACGACGGGAACTGACGTGCGCTATGTTTGGCAGATAGATGACGGCTCTGGAGGTGGATGGGCACCAATTTTAGGTTTAGATAGTTTTGCGACGAGATATTCTATCAGTATGTTTGACCCACAAGGCAAAAGTATTCGTGTTTTAGTATATTGCAACTCTAGTGGTCAATTTGCTTACACAACTCTTTTTAAATATTTATATCTTGATAAACGCTTAGAATTTTCGAGAATAGTATGTAATCCTGCTTCATCAGTAGGTTATGATATATATACTAAATTAACCGCACTAAATAATATTAATCCAATTACGGATACTATCTATGATATCATTCCTACCTACTACGCTTTTACTGAGGGTAGAGATTCTATGAATTTCTTTGATACCCATGACCTTATCGGAAATGTTCCTTATCAAAGAAGCAATGAGTTTAACCTAGGCGGAATTTTCCAAAGACAAGTTGTGTTTAATTGGTTTTCTTATTGTAATGAAAATCCTTTGACTCAGGTTCCACCTAGGGATATGAAATGGGCTTTAGACAGTTTGAAATTAGGTATTAAAAACGTTCCAATTATTGAAGATGAAGCCGCTCGTGATTGTGTCAACGATAGCTTAACGTTAAAATTAGATTTAGACGATAGTTTTGCTCGAGCCATTCAGGTTACTTGGTTTAAGAAAAATGTAGCGACTAACCAAACTACCACTGTAGGTACAAGTGCCAAATTAAAAATTAGAGCCAATGTACCTTTGAATGATACCTTTTATGCTAGTTTATCTGCCTGTGGCGTCACAGAATTGTCATTTCCAATTGTAATCAATAATTCCGTAGGAACGCTAACCAATACTTTGCTTTGTACCGAAGATTCTATATTGTTTGACTACTCTTCGAGATTACAGAATATCAATATATTTAATCCCGTGTATCAGTTTTCATTGGATTCTGGTGCTTTGTGGTTTGATATTCCAGAAATGTTAATTTTAGACAAAAGAAAACCTTATCGAAAAGTAGTCAAAAACAATGAAATTATAAAGTATCGTGTGGTCACTAAATTTTGTCTTGAATCCACAGATGGGGTAGATACCTCCAATGTCGTCACACATGCTTTAAGTCTAAATCCTAAGTTTGAAATGACTTATTTTGATTGTAGTAATCCCTTAAAAAAGGATTCTCTGAAAATCAAACTTAATGATTCAGGGAGTTATACTTCCTATCCGATTTTTAGCAAGAAATGGTATAGGCAATTTCATTATGATCCTATTGCAGTGGATGTTTCGAGCTTATTTACCGGTGATTCTATCATGGTAAAAGGTCAAATAGGTAGAAATACCTATAGTATCCAGTATTCTCTGTGTCCTACCTCTTATAATTCATTATTACTCGGTAGAGCAGGAATTTTTTATCCCATAAATCCTGTAGCAGATATCTTATCCTGCCAAGATAGTTTGACTTATAGAATGCTCAATGATAGCACCTATTTATATGATGACACATCCACTACTAAGA
>JALOMB010000108.1 GCA_025455685.1 Chitinophagales bacterium
TCATTTCTCTTAATTTCTTAACATCTGCTGCTGAAATACTCATTTTCTAATATTTATAAGGGTTTAAATTACTTTTTTGTTTTTACTTTTTTGTCTGATTCGTCTTCGTCAATATTTATTTTAATTTCTTCAACTTCCTCAACAATCTCTTCTTGCTTCGTGTTTTGACCAATTTCTTTTCTACCGGCTACGATTCTTTCTTTAAGGTAATTGATAATATACTCAATAGACTTAGCACTGTCATCATTTCCTGGAATAGCGTAATCTACTCTGTTTGGATCAGAGTTCGTATCCACTATGCCGAAAACAGGAATTTTAAGTCTATGACTCTCTAAAATAGCAATGTTTTCGTGATTGATATCTACGATAAATACTGCGTCAGGAACTCGAACAAGTTGAGAGATACCACCTAACTCGTTTTCAAGTTTCTCTTTTGTACGGCTAAGCATCAATCTTTCTTTTTTCGTGATATTCGACACCGTATTGTCCTTAAACATCTTGTCGATGCTTTGAAGTTTCTTGATAGATTTACGAATAGTCGTAAAGTTGGTAAGCATACCTCCGAGCCATCGCTCTGTAACATAAGGCATCTCACAAGCTATAGCCGCTTTCTTTACAATCTCTTTTGCTTGCTTTTTAGTAGCGATAAAAAGAATTTTCTTATCGTTGCTCGCTAAGTTGTGAAGCACATTGCCAGCCTCTTCCAACTTTTTTGCAGTTTTATTGAGGTCTATAAGGTGTATGCCTTTTTTTTCGGCATAAATATATGGGAGCATTTTTGGATTCCATTTTTTCTTGAGGTGACCGAAGTGTACACCTGCATCCAACATTGCTTTTTGATCTATTGCTGTCATGTATAGGGTTGTTTTTTATAAATTCATTTAACAAATAAAATAAGAATAATAACGATACAGATTCTATCTTTTTGAGAATTGTTCTTTTCTTCTCGCTTTTCTCAAGCCAGTTTTCTTACGCTCTACAACTCTCGCATCACGAGTAAGTAATTTTTGCTTCTTTAACGAAGGTTTAAAAGTTTCATCTTCGCCTACCAAAGCTCTAGCAATTCCTAATCGAACAGCTTCTGCTTGACCTCGAAATCCACCACCGTTGACATTGACATGAATATCATATGTGTCAATTTGCTCTATCGCTTTTAAAGGGAGCATTAGATTGTCTTGAATTATTTTAATCGGAAAATAATCGCTCAGATCTTTGCGATTTATCTTGATTACACCTGTACCTTTGGTTAAATAAACCCTTGCAACAGATGCCTTTCTTCTTCCTACGAAAATTGTGTTTGTTTTTGCCATGAATTTAATTTTTAGCTTCTAATTTAATTTCTATGGGTTTCTGAGCTTCATGTGGATGAGTTTCAGTAGCATAGACGAATAATTTTTTGTATTGTGCTTTTCCTAATTTAGTTTTAGGAAGCATGCCTTTGATAGACGTTTCTAAGATTGCCGTAGGATGCTTTACGTTGAGGTCTTTTGCCTGAATCGCACGCTGACCACCCGGATATCCAGTATATCTAAGATAAGTCTTGTTTTGCCATTTCTGACCAGTGAAGACTACCTTGTCAGAATTGATAATGATTACGAAATCTCCTGCGTCCTGGTTTGGCGTATAAGCTGCTGTGTGTTTTCCTCTAAGGATACTAGCCACCTTACTACTCAATCTACCAACAGTCTGACCTTGTGCATCGATAATATACCACTTGCTGTCTCGTTTGTCCTTGCCGACGAATGCCGTTTTATAGCTTAAATGTTTCACAAATATTAATTTTTAAGGGTCAATTTGATTTGGACTGCAAAGATATAACTTTTTTTTATTTAGAAGGTATTTTTTTTACTAGTATCGTATAAGATGCAGATAATCAGTTTAAAAAAAGTTTTATTCTATGTTGATATGGACGACATAGCCTGAGTGATTGCGCATTTGTAAAACATGATAATCTTCAAAAATGAGATATTGCCCCTTAACTCCCATCAGTTTCTTAGTAAAAATAGGGGTTTTGTCTAGTTTTATTGATTTAATTGGGATATTAGGGTCTAGCGCCGGAAGTGGATAGTTAATAGGATATATCGCTTGGTTTTCCAAAATATATTCTTGAAGATTTAGAGACAATTTCTCTCGCAACAAATTTGCCCAAGGTAAAAAATCATCGTAGTTTTCGAGTTGTCCTCGGAGCATTTTGAGCCAATGCGTTTTATCTGATATATAGGGCTTTAATACTATTTCTATCAATCCTGCTAGCTGTCGATACGGGGTTTTAGCGAAAATCATGGCATAATTCGCACCTTGATCTACCCATCTTTGGGGAATTTGAGATACCTGAGTCACGCCTACTTTATAACCTCCAGAGTTGGCAATATAAACTACATGAGGTTTATTGTGATATTGCTCTTCAAAAGCTAAGTCTCTGCCAATTCCTTCATGCGCACGACATAATTCTGGATTGACAATACACTCCGAAGCCAAAGAAGACGTCTGTAAACAAATATAGCATAATCCCTGTCCATAGAATTTCTTAACTATTTTCTCACACGACAAACATTTCAAATGCTGAAAAGAAAAAGTGACTTGTTTACCAATTAAGTCTAATATCGATAGATTTCCCAGGAAATATTCTACCTTCATATCCTCTGATACCGTAAAATGCATTTTGGTAATGTGATGATTTTCTAAAAGCATTAAATCACATATTTGAAAGTAATGAAGAGCGCTGCACCAAACAAAAAGAATAAAACACCTCGCAAAGAATAAAGCAAATCCATAAAATTAAAAAGAAAAAATACCGGAATCACTCCGAGCAACGAGCGCTTGAGCAAAGGAAATGTAAACAATACACTATGCTCATGAGCCAAAACAGATATTTGATAATGTTTCACTTGTAAATAATAGACGATACCTACACTAAGCGCTGAAGTGATAAATCCAATGAAAACATTGTCTTTCCAACTATATCCTACTAATGCTCGCCAATTTATAGTTCCCATTTCTCTTGAATAAATTTTAGATTTTCATAATGCGTCAAATCAAATTCTATCGGCACGATAGAGACATAGTTTTCTGATAAAGCCACTTCATCGGTATCGTTTCCAGCGTCTAAATTGACAAATTTTCCTGTCATCCAAAAGTACTGCTGACCTCTAGGAGAGACTCTTTCTTCAAACTCTTCCGTCCATTTGGCATGCGCTTGACGCACCATGCGATAACCCCTACATTCAGCCTCAGAACATTTAGGGATATTGACATTGAGTAAGTTGTTTTTTGGCATAGGATGTTCTAGCATTTGTGTCACAATTTTTTTAGCGACTATCTTTGATAAAGTAAAATCAGCATCTCTATGCTGATCGTCTAGCGAAAATCCTATAGAAGGAATATCCTCAATAGCAGCCTCCACAGCAGCGGACATCGTGCCCGAATATAAGATATTTACAGAAGAATTAGAACCGTGATTGATACCTGATACACAAATGTCTGGTTTGCGATGCAGGACCACATCACGAGCTATTTTCACCGAATCTACTGGCGTACCACTACAAGTATAAGCCTTGACATCTGGTCCGAAAATATTTCTTTCTTCTATCGTTATAGGATTTTTTAGCGTGACAGCATGACCCATACCTGACTGAGGAAGACTCGGTGCTACCACCACTACTTCTCCAATTTCTTTCATAGCTTCCACCAAAGCCAAAATTCCTTTGGCATAAATAGAATCATCGTTTGTGACTAAGATAAGCGGTTTCTTCATTACGTATATTTTATTTATGAAATCCAAGATTTCGATTTTTCAACTGCTTCAAGATATTTACGCCATTTTTGTAACTGAAAATCTTGCTTTTCATTTGGTATAAATACTTCTTTGCCTCTTAATTGATGACTTAAATCAGCCAAATCACCTTGATGGTCATCAATCCAAAGCATATAGGCGATACCCATTGCCGTACATTCGTGGCTCTTGCTTCTTATGATTTCGATATCGAGCACATTGCTCAGAGATTGCAATAGAAAATTACTCTGAGAAATACCTCCATCGACTTTGAGTCGCTTTAGCGCCATGTCAGAATCTTGATTGATTAAATCCAGAATTTCCTTAGTTTGAAAGACAAGCCCTTCAATAGCAGATTTGACCATATCAGACTTCTGTGTGTTGAGCTGAAACCCAATGAGCAAACTTCGTGCACCCGGATCCCAGTGAGGCGCCCCTAAACCATCAAATGCGGGAACCATAATGAGCATTTGGTCTTCTGATGCCATAGCACATATAGAGTCTATTTGATCGGCTGACTCAAATAAATTCATTTCATATTTCAACCAATCTAGCATAGTGCCAGCATTAAAAATACTACCTTCAATCGCATATTCCAATCCATTTCCAATGTCCCATGCTATTGTAGTGACCAAGCCTTTTGGGGGCAAACGGAATTTATCCCCTATATGCTGCAAGATAAAGGCTCCGGTACCATAAGTACTTTTCGCTTGACCACTCGAAAAGCAAGCCTGACCAAACAAGGACGACTGCTGATCGCCACACATAGCCCGAATAGGTAACTCAGAACCAAAAATTAAAGCATCCACCACACCAAAATTATCAATATTAGGTCTAATCTCAGGCAATATAGATGATGGAATTGCAAAAAGTGATAATAATGAGTCATCCCATTTTCCAGTATGAATATTCATCAATGAAGTTCGGGAAGCATTGGATACATCAGTGCAAAAAGACTTTCCTTTGGTCAATCGAAACAATAAATAACTATCTATCGTGCCTATGCACAGATTTCCTTCAGCAAGCAAGATGTTTGCCTGAGGAATATGATCTAAAATCCACCGCATTTTCGATGCTGAGAAATACGCATTGAAATTCAAACCAGATCGATCCATCATCCAATCATGACCATATTGCTTAGCCAACGTCTCACAATACAAATTTGTTCTTTTGTCACTCCATACGATAGCATTCGTAATAGCTTGTCCGGTCCGTTTGTCCCATGCTACCGTAGTTTCTCTTTGATTGGTAATGCCTATAGAAATAATATCTTTCGCTATTATCCCATTTTCTTCCATGATCTTTTTCATGGATTCAAGCTGCTTAGCCCATATATCTTCAGGGTTTTGCTCTGCCCATAAATCCTGTGGCATATAGTTGCGAATATGAATTTGATTTACCGCTATAATATGACAGTTGATATCAAATAAAACAGTGCGACAGGAGCTCGTCCCTTGATCAATAACTAAAAAGTATCGCTTCAAAAATTCTAGAATTTAACTTTTCTAAATACCGGCTCGAGGATTTGACCCTTGAGCTCAGACTCTATCGTATTGCTTTCTAGTAATTCTCTGAATTTAGGAAAAATATATGCCTCGTTTGATAAGCTCCTGCTGTAAGTAGGTCTTGGCTACTAAAGCATCAATAGCAGGATGAATGAAATTAACTATCGAACGACACGGATAGCCTGAAATAGAAATATAACTCTCTAATTTGTGTTTGCCGATAAGCTCTTTGAATTTATTCATCAAACTCGCACCTAAATCATTGAGGTATTTCGGTACGTTTTTTTCCTTCATTTCCTCAATAGTAGCCAAAGTAGCCGCCAAACTGAGCGCTTCCCCACCAAAAGTAGTAAAATAAAATACATCTGTCTCAAAAAGAGACATGACATCGTCTCTACCTGTCAGAAACGCAATCGGCATGCCATTGGCACATGCCTTAGAATAAACCGCCAAATCAGGTTTGACCCCAAAATACTCTTGCGCACCACCTAAAGCTAATCTAAATCCGGTCCACATTTCATCAAAAATCAAAAGTGTTCCGTTTGCTTGACAAAGCTCTTGTAAATGATGTAAGAAATTGTTGTTTGGCTCTTCAAATACCACAGGCTCTATAATGACACATGCTAAATCAGCATCCATTGCCATTTTCACAGAATCTAAATCGTTGTATTTAATCGTAGTAGTGAGTTCTTTGATTTCTCTGGGAATCCCAGCGTCTCTAGTCGTAGTGCCTATATACCAATCATGCCAGCCGTGGTACCCACAAACTGCTACTTTTTTTCTTTTGGTGAAGGCTCTCGCGATTCTAACAGCAGCGCTGCAAACATCCGCTCCTTGTTTGCTGATGCGGATACTCTCAGCATTGGGGATGATTTCATGTAATTTCTCTGCTACTTCGAGCTCTAAGCGATGCATGAGTGAAAATGTAATTCCTTTTTCTAATTGTTCTTTGATGGCATTATCGACTTTGTCATAAGCGTATCCTAGAGAAATAGGACCGATACCCATACAATAGTCCAAATATTCATTGCCATCTACATCCGTAATACGAGCACCTTTGGCGGACTCTACATAAATAGGAGATACCCCGAAGGTAAACTGACCTGGACCTTTGGCTAAGGTCTGTGTGATAGGATGCATGAGTTTCTTGGCTCTGTGATAGAGTTCTAGTGATTTTTCGATTTTAGGAAATTCCGCTCTCATAAAATTAGTTTAGTTAAATTTGTGTCGGACAAAAATAATGTATTTTACTGAATTAAAACCAAAATCTTTAATTTGATGTCATTTCAACATTTTCATCTGCCTTCCACTTGGTCTGAGCTCTTCGCTAAGCCTGAAGTATATCAAATGTTACACAAAATAGACATCCACCTGAATGCCTGCCCTAAGCCCATTTATCCCCCAAAAGAAAAAATCTTCCAAGCCTTCGAAACTACGGAATTTTCGAGTGTCCGTGTCGTGCTCATCGGTCAAGATCCATATCATCAGCCTAATCAAGCTATGGGATTGAGTTTCTCAGTACCTAAAGGGATAAAAGTGCCTCCTTCTCTTAAGAATATATTTAAATCACTTGATATATCTTCTGCTTCAGGTGATTTGACCTGCTGGGCGCATCGAGGGGTATTGCTCCTAAATAGGATTCTAACGGTATCAGATAGTCGGCCGCTATCTCATAAGTCTGTAGGATGGCTTGATTTCACTAATGAAGTAGTAAAATTCATCAATCAAAATAAAGAGGGCATAGTGTTTTTATTACTTGGTCGAGATGCTCAGTTTCTAGAGCGCTTCATTGATCCTAATAAACATACTATTCTTAAATCTTCTCATCCATCTCCGCTTGGTTATTATAGAGGATTTCATGAAGATCGGGCACTTCAGAAAGCCGAAGAAATTTTAGGAGAAAAAATTTTTTTTCTATAATTTTTTTGATTTTAATCATTATTTAAAAAAATTCATTATATTTGTCTAGAATTTCTCCTCAATCACATTTTTGACTTTTATAATGTGACTGATATGGCGGAGCTTTACAGATTTAATATGATTTATCAAGAATAAACGCAATAAAACTAAGTAAGCGCTAAAAAATATCGTAGTGTAGTTTTGAAAAAATTAGAAAATGGAAAAGATTACTCATAAAATTTCTCTAAAAAAAATCTATCATCGTCAAGCCTATCATATAGGGGTTTATTATACTTATGATGAATCGATCAAAGCTCGGCTCAAAATGCTATCGGCACAATATAGTAAGACGTATCAATGTTGGTATTTGCCTTATGATAAGACGGCTTATGCTTCGTTGCAATCTAATTTCGAAAATATACATATCATCGATCCTATTTCGTCACACGCATCGGTAGCTGAGCCTTTAGCTCATGTGAATCTACCCATAACGCCTGAGCGTGAAAGTCAGTTAGCTCCTGCACCACAGGATAAACCTGAACATACCCAAACTAATTTGGGGGAAGCGTTGAAATTTGAACGATGGGATAATATAGGTCGTTATTGGGTATTTAGCCTAAGGTATCATCAGCGGATTTGTCAGAGTCTTAAGAAGATTAAGGGGGTATTTTGGCATAGTGGCTATAAGTGCTATTTCGCCTATCGGAATCCAACTGTCAAGTATTCTTTATTGAAATTGCTGGAGATAACGGATGTATTTGGAGATGACTACTATGAGAAACGTCAGGACTTATCGGGATTGTCCATAGAGATAATGCCTTATGAGTCGGATAGTCGCTATATGGCGGTTCGATTGCCTAGGCATGCGGGACTTCATGAGATGCTCAAGCGAGTGAGTTTTCATCAGTATGAGAAGAATTTGGGAGTTTATCTTTTGCCTGCTGCTCCTGAGGTATTTCAGTCATTGCAGATTATCTATGGTGATGAGGGAGTGGCGATGCATTCGAGTTTGCCAGAAAAGTATCTGAGTTCGAAGCATTTTCCGAATCAAAAGCGTTTGAAGCTGTCTCGGGTGAGGCAGAGTGTTTTGTCTTCTAGTCCTCAAGCATTTAGGGATCAGTTAGAGCTTTTTTTGAATCATTTGATGGCTAGTAATTATAGTGAATCGACGATTAAGAATTATAGTCATTCATTGGTGAAATTTATGTCTGATATGCATCCAAAAGTGATTTCGGACATTGAAGAGAAGGATATTGTTCGTTATTTGGGTGGTATGATGGAGTCTGGCATGAAGAGTTCGAGTGGTAATACTTTGGTGAATTCCATCAAGTATTTTTATAAGCATATTTTAGGGATTCGTCTGGATTTCAAGATACCACGTCCTAAGAAGGAGAAGCAACTTCCAAAGACGCTTACTAAGGATGAGATTAAGTTATTGTTGGATAATGTAATGAATGAGAAGCATAAATTGATGTTGTATTTTGCTTATGGCTCGGGTCTTCGCGTGAGTGAGGTAGTTGGTTTGCGCTGGTCGGATATTAGTGTGACTACACAGAAAGTAATGGTAAATTCGGGGAAGGGCAAGAAGGACAGGGTAGTGATGCTTTCGTCACAGATGCTGTTTCTGTTGCAGCGTTATAGGGAGTTGTATCGTACTGAGCAGTATGTATTCGAGGGACAGGTAAAGGGTATGCCATATAGTACGAGGAGTGTACAGGCTGTGGTGAGTCAGGCTTTGCGTAGAAGTGGGTTAGACAAGCGTGTAACGCCACATACTTTGAGGCATAGTTTTGCGACTCATTTACTTGAGGGTGGGATAGATATACGATATATACAGGAATTTTTGGGTCATTCGGATATTAGGACTACTTTGGTATATACTCATGTAACGAATTCTGCGGTGGATAAAATTCGGAGTCCTCTGGATGACTTGTAAAATGGGCTTAATTAAATTTAATTTATAAATTTAACAATTTTTTACCTTTGAAGTCTTGTTTTTAATTAAAATGTACTTATATTTGCGGTTATAAACAAGTTAGCAGAGACATTTTTTTCAAAGACTCGAAGTAAAGCCATTTTTTAGACCTCTGACTGCTTGTTTATAATAAACCAAAATTTCGTTCATTACCATAG
>JALOMB010000038.1 GCA_025455685.1 Chitinophagales bacterium
TTTATGCCATGGGTGTCATTGTGATTCTAGGCTTCTTAGTTTGGGCGCATCACATGTATGTTTCTGGCCTCAATCCATTTGTCGCTTCTATTTTCGTATTGGCTACACTACTTATTGCGATACCTTCAGCAGTCAAGGTTTTTAACTGGTTAACTACAATTTGGCGCGGAAATCTTCGACTTACTGTAGGAATGATGTTTGCTTTAGGCTTTGTGTCTTTGTTTATATCTGGGGGGATCACAGGTCTTTTCTTAGGAAATTCAGCTATAGATTTAATGCTACATGATACTTATTTTGTCGTTGCTCATTTTCATATTGTAATGGGTGTAGCGGCAATGTTTGCCATGTTTGCAGGTATTTATCATTGGTTTCCTAAGCTGTTTGGTAGATATATGAATGATACCTTAGGTTATATTCATTTTTATGTGACGATTATCTCTGCGTATGCTATTTTTGTACCGATGCACTTCATGTTTAGCTTGCCTAGAAGATACTATACCTATGCTAATTTTCAAACGTTTAATATTTTCGATTCTTCCAATAAATTTATGACTTTCTTTGCAATAATTTCTTTTTTAGCGCAGATTCTTTTTATTATAAATGTCGTTTATTCTGCTCTAAAAGGTAAGAAACTTACCAATGATAATCTAAATCCTTGGAAATCTAATACCCTAGAGTGGACTACACCTGCAGAACATTTCCATGGCAATTGGCCTGGTGATATACCTGAAGTGCATAGATGGCCATATGATTACTCTTCAGGCCATGGTGATCAAGACTTCAGACCTCAAACACTACCTTTGGAAGACGGAGAGCAAAATCATTAAAATCCAATTTGAAATGATAGTTCATATATCCCTTTTAAAATCTAAAGTTCTATATTTCATTCAAGTAATGAAATTAAGACTTACTTTTTTGGTAGTTCTATCATCGATGGCAGGATTTTTATTTGCCGCGCATGGAAATTATTCTTTTGTCACCCTTTTGTATTTTGCTTTAGGAGGTTTTCTAATCACTGTTTCGAGTAATGCTATTAATCAACTCTACGAAAAGGATTCGGATAAGCTGATGAGACGCACCGAAAATAGACCGCTACCCTTAGGTCATTTGCAACCTTTTGAAGTAGCGCTTTTTGTCGGGGTTACTGGTTTGTTAGGCGCATTGATTTTTTTATTTTATTTCAATGCTATGACGGCACTAATGTCTTTAGTTTCTCTAATATTGTATGGATTTATTTATACGCCACTCAAAAAAGTAGGACCGATTGCTGTATTTGTAGGTGCCATTCCTGGTGCTTTGCCTCCATTGCTCGGATATACTGCTTATACCAATCAAATCGATTCAACTGGCTTATGGATTTTTGCGATTCAGTTTTTCTGGCAATTTCCTCATTTCTGGGCGATAGCATGGCGAAATTATGATGATTATCTTCGTGCTGGAATCATGCTCTTGCCAAATCATACCGCTAAGTCTAGAAGTAATGCTATGATCATATTTCTCTATACTGCGATTTTAATTCCACTCTCAATTACGCCTCTTTTCATCATCAGTATTTCTGTTTCTAATTTTTGTATTATACTAAATACTATTAATAGTATCATATTTACCTATTTCGCATATAAATTACTCAAGGAAGTTTATGACGATAAACTTTCATTAAAGCTTATGTTTTATTCTTTTATTTATCTGATTGTATTTTTAATCTCAATTTTCTTATGATGAATCAGACGAATAATTTCTATAAACACCCTAAGGCTTTTGCTTTATTTATCGGCTTCGGTTCGATTATGATGTTTTTTACAGCATTGTTTTCTGCTTTAATTACCAAGCGAGGTGATTTGCAGTATTGGGTTCCTGTGATACTTCCAAAAGTATTTTATTTTTCAACGATTGTATTATTGATTTCTTCTGTCACGCTTCATGCAGCCGAAAATGCTATGAATAAATCTAATTATTTTTATTTTCGCTTGTTTACCATATTTACTATAATTTTAGCTCTTTTGTTTATATTTCTTCAGTTTCAGGGATATAGCTATTTAACGGCACAGAATCATTTCTTTAATGGTGCGCCTAGTGCTTCGTTTGTCTATGTTATTTCTGGATTTCATATTGTTCACTTTCTATTTGGAATCATGTCACTTTTGATATATTTCTTTTATACAAATTATCGAAATACTTCTAAGCCATACTCAAATCAAGGACTTCATCTATATATGATTTCCAAATTTTGGGATTTTATGGGTTTTTTGTGGCTTATTATTTTATTGTTTTTCAAATTTTTTATTTATAATATATAAGATATTTACACTATGGCAA
The DNA here is from genome assembly GCA_025455685.1 of Chitinophagales bacterium. Classification (GTDB taxonomy): domain Bacteria; phylum Bacteroidota; class Bacteroidia; order Chitinophagales; family JADJOU01; genus JALOMB01. The sequence goes on from JALOMB010000038.1 coordinate 2,317, forward strand.
ATCAATCAGCACTATCAAATCCAATAAATGAAAGCGGCGGCGTTATGCCTTTTAGAGCTAGTTATGGTAAATTGATGATGTGGTATTTTCTCATCTCTGACACCTTCACTTTCGTAGCTTTTCTAGTGTCTTATGCAGCAATTCGAATGACTAATCTAGAAAAATGGCCTAATCCATCACAAGTATTTAAATCTATTCCGATTCACGGTTTAGATAATTGGAATTTACCTCTAGTATTCGTTTCTATAATGACCTTTATTCTTATTCTTAGTTCCGTGACTATGGTTCGAGCAGTTCAAGAAGGCGCTATGATGAATCGCAAAGGTGTGGTAAAATATCTTATTCCTACAATTTTTGGCGGTATTCTTTTCCTCGTGTGTCAATATTTAGAGTGGACACATTTGATTCATGAAGGCATGACTATGACCAATAATCCTTTCCCGGGTTCTAATGGCGATTTTGCACATCAATTTGGAGCACTTTTCTTTTCCATTACTGGTTTTCACGGACTTCACGTTTTCGGAGGCGTTATCCTAAATACCTATCTTTTGCTTCAAACCCTAAAAGGTCATTATGATCGTTTAGGTCATTATGAAATGGTCGAAAAAATTGGACTTTATTGGCATTTTGTCGATTTAGTTTGGGTTTACGTTTTCTTAGCTTTTTATCTAATGTAATTTTCTTAGCACATCTAAAATTCTTTTCTTATGGCTCATCATCATACACCCGAAAAATTAGAAAATCACTTGGCAATGACCCAAGAAGAATATGATCACCACAAGTCTGACGTATATAAAACTACGGTTATCTTATCTATTATCACAATTGTAGAAGTAGCCTTTGCATTGTTTTATGAAGCTTATCTCATCCCAAAAGATTGGCCTGTGGCTCCACTCAAAGTCTCATTGGTCGTCATGTCTTTATTAAAAGCCTATTGGATTATGTTCGTCTTCATGCATGTCAAACACGAAAACAAAGGCATGAAACTCTCTATTTTTCTACCCTTTACGCTTTTAATTTGGATGATAATTTCCTTTATTTGGGAAGGTAGTTACTGGAATAAATCGCATACTTCACAAAGATTTGTCAAAGAAACTAAAACGGAAGCTCCAGCTAAAGTGCATCATTAATGAAAAACGCTGATATTGTTAAAGTTCTTTTATTTGTTTTTTTGGCAGCTGTTCCTGCTTTTATCTATTATAAGTATAAATTAGAAAAAGACAAACAACCAAAGGGATTTAATACCAATATCAATCAAATTTTATGGCCAATTGGCAAAGATTCCTTAGGTAAGGATATTTTTTTTCAAGTGCCTGAAATCACCGCAATTTCTCATCGTGGGGATAGTCTCTCTACCGCTATGATGAATAATTCAGTATCTGTCGTTGAGTTGTTTTTTTGCTCGTGTAAGACGATATGCCCTAAGATGAACGAAAACATGGCCTTCTTATATAAGAATATTGGCGAAAATAAACGTCTTAATTTCTTTTCTTTTACCATTGACCCAGATGCAGATAGTCTTCCTGTGCTTAGCGCTTATGCAGAAAAGCATCAAGCAGGAGAAAATTGGCATTTTTTGCGCACTTCTGTAGCCGCTGTCTCAGATTTTGGTATAAATGGTCTTAAGATTCCTACTGAAATTCACGATACCACTTTTGTTCATTCCGATAGATTTGTGCTTATCGACTGGGATAGACATATTAGAGGCTATTATGTAGGTACAGACTCTGCTGATGTTCTACGTTTGCAGCGAGACATGGTGTTTTTATTATCTAAATTAGACAAAAAGAAATGAGTTTTTGGCAAAATGAAAAAAAAGTAAAGGTTCTCATTGGCGTATTAGCAATGCTCGTCATTGTTTTAGTGTCGATCATCAATCGATTTACAGGTATCAAAGTCTGGGCAGCCCAAAATCTCATGTTTGATTTCCAAATCTTACCTTTGATTAATGCTTGTTTGAATTTTTCTGTGGGGATATCTCTTTTGATTTCGTTTTATTTTATCCGAAAGCGCAATATTAAACGCCATCAATTCTTCAATACCTTAGCTTGTGTCTTATCGACTTTGTTTTTATTAAACTATGTGTTTTATCATTTCATCGCCTATCCTACAGCTTATGGAGGTGAAGGTTGGTTGAAGACCTTGTATTTTTTCATTTTAGGCACGCATGTAGTCTTGAGTGCTTTGAGTTTTCCGTTTATCGTCTTGACTTTTTATTATGGGTCGATGAATATGGTCGAAAAGCACCGCAGTTTGGCGAAAAAGGTATATCCGATTTGGCTTTATGTTGCTTTTACGGGTGTGGCTGTTTATCTGTTTTTGCAGCCTTATTATTAAAAATAGTTAAATTTCAAAGAAACTTCATCATTTAACATTTGTTTTTTTTTTTTGAGTATTTTTGACGAAATTTTAAACCTCAAAAATATTTTTACAATGAAACAAACCTTTTTATTCCTTTCTTTAGCTATGATAGCTATTTCTTCCTTTTACTCATGTTCCAAGGATTCATGTGAATTCAAAAATACGAATTTAGTTGGTTCATGGAAATTAGACAAAGCAACTGATTCTTTAGGAAAGGATTATACCGATAGTTTAGATGATTGTAATCTTACGAATAGATTAGAATTTACTTTAGATTCTATGAAGAATACAGTATGTGATGGAGCATATAAATACACAACCTTGGTAAAAGATAATAAAAATTATTTGACATTTGGTACTGAATCAATAGAAGTTACTGATTATTCTTGTAATTCTATGATTATAAAGCTGAATGAAAGCAATTTCAATAAAACCATAAGTTATCAATTTACTAAATAATAAATAAAATTTAGTAAGACTAAAAAGCGGTTTGGAAACAAGCCGCTTTTTTTTTGTCTAGATTGGCACTTTTTTTGCTTAAATATTTCATATTTTGATCATCCTTTAATTCATTTAACCAAAACATAAAATATGAAAAAAACAATAATTTTCTTCGTTTTAGCATCTGTATTTGCTTTATCAATGCTACACTGCGGCAAGGATCCATGCAGCTTCAGGAAATCTAGCCTCGCAGGAACATGGAAATTTACAAGCGCTTCAGACGAAAATGGAAAAGCCACAGATAGTATTCCTACTTGCCAAAAAACCAATACCATCGTATTTACGACAGATTCTATGAGAAATACCGTGTGTGAAGGAAGATACAAATATGTCGCTGAGACTATTCTCAATAAAAATTTCTTGACTTTTGGCGGTACAAGATATGAAGTAAGAGACTATAGCTGTACTACGATGAATCTAGTTATACCGGGTACGACTAAAAATCTATTGTACAAATACACCAAACAAAAATAAAATTATAAAAAATATTCAAATAAAAAGCGGCTTTTTTAAGTCGCTTTTTTTATTTCTTGATCGGGATTGATTTACTATAGCCTTTATTTCCCTTGATATCTAAGAAATATTGCCCTGCGGGAAGTGGTTTGGGATTGAAGGTAAATTCATTTCGGCCTGGATGTCCTTCGATTTTTAGCAAATCTTCAATCTTTTTGCCTTGTAGATTTAGGATGCTAAACAACAATTCTTCTTTATGTTCAAGTTCAATGGTCGTTTTGAAATATTCGGCATAAGGATTAGGAAATATCATAGCGCGCTCAGGTTGAGCACTTTGGTCAATCGAACTTGGTTTTAAAGAATCCGATATCGATATTTTTGATATTGTGGTAAGCATTCGATTATTCATACTGCCCGTATTGCCACCATAAGAGCCTACTATATATGCGACATTAGGGTTGTTGAAATGCATTTGAGCATTGGTATAATCACCCCATCGCTCGACACTATCGCTAAAAACATCGATAATTTGCGTCCCATTTCTGACTTTGATTGGTGTGTTAAATTCACCTCGTGAATTCTCATATACGATGCTCGTACCCGGAAATCCTTCTGTCTCACAATGGGAAAAGGTATAAAGCACACGATTTGGTATTTCGTCTGGATTGATAGCCGCCATACTCGGATAGCCGTATTCTAAATCTTCTTCTGAAAAAGTTTTGGCATAAACTTTAGGATTGCTTTGGCTTACTTGGGTTATTCTACCGAGCATGACTCCGGCATTATTAAATTCAAAATTAGTTGAATTTAATCCAAAATTTATTTGGTCATTTTGATAAATAGCGGCTAATACTCGTGCATCATTGGTCATGAGTTGCTGGGTTAAGCCATTGGCATTTTTAGCTTGAATGGCATTAGGTGGGAAGCCGTATTTTATAGGTGTTTTCAAGACTTTTGTATTGAGTTTAGCCTTTTTCGAAGCATAGCTATCTGTAATCTCTAATAAAAACATCGTGTCATTTGCCACATCGACATTGCGCATGGAGAGAAAATACATATTAGAATTTTTATCAAAAGTCTGATATTTCGCAGGACAAATATTTCTAAGGGGTTTATTGTTAAAATTAATATCACTCCAGAGTTCGTATTTTAGGGGTTGACCTTCGTAGCCGAGGCTTTTGTCGATTTGCCAAATCACGCTTTGTTTGAAGCCTACCGTCCAGCTTTGATTATCTTTGACGTGATTCCAAGTCATAAACAAATCCTTATCTGATATAGCCAAAATAGGATAATCGCTCCAAGTACTGTCATTAAAGGAATTTCCATTTAATTTATAAAAATTCCAAGCATTCATAGGATTCGAAGTCTTACTAAAGCCTACGACGATGAAATTAGTCGTCGATGTGCTGCCCGAAAAACAAACGAAAATAAATCTGTCTTCGGCTACATCATAGAGCAGTCTCGGGTCAGAAGTCCGGGAGATACTGCCTAACTGCGTAATAAAGCTCGAGAGACTTTTGGTCGAGAGCAATTTGCCTGTAGAGTCATAAACCTGTATATTGGAATTCACTGCTGAGACGACATAGCCATCTCGGGATACAGCGATTTCATTGTCCGCAGGCGAGCCATTGGGTACATTTCCGCTAAACTCCAGAATTATCTTTGGCTTTACGGCGTTGGAAGAAGCACTTTTTTTTTGAGCCTTTTGTTTTTTTTGCGCTAAGTCTTTCATTCTTTTTTGATGTAATTGTTCTTTTTTGTCGCCGTATTCAGAAGCTGGGATAGGATGCTTGTCCACAGGGAGAAGAGCAGGATTGAAGTCCGGCTTGGTCGAATCAAAAATTTGGATTTCTATCGGTTTGTCGCTCTCACCTCTAGTCCTAGTCTGAGCAGTGAGCGATAAGGAAGTCAAGCAAACAAGCGCTCCTAAGAAAATTCGAATCATAATCGATAAATTTAAGGCTGAATTCTCAGCAAATATAATACATATTTGACAAGTTACTGACTTTTTAGTTTAAGGTGGAAGATAAAGATACAATTGTTACATTCCGATTAAAATAAATGGTTTATATTTGTAGTAGAATTGGAAACTCGTGAAACTTCAAATCTTAGGTTTATTTCTTTTGGCTGCGCTATTTCTTCCTGCTGCGCTGAAGCTCACAGTATATGTCGAATTCATCTCCAATAGACAATACATCCTTCAAGCATTATGTGAAAACCGAGCCGACCCAAATTCGACTTGTCAAGGAATGTGTCATTTAAAAAAAGAAATAGAAAAAGTAGAACGAACCCAAGATACGCCTATCGAACGCATTCAATTTCTAAAAAGTATCGAATTTTCTGAATTTATCCCGAAACCTATATTCTTTCTAAAGAATTTAACGGAATCCTTAATTTCAATTCAAGAAGAAGTCTTTTTATGTTACCGTTTTGATTATCATTTTACTTTTGCATCAAGTCATTTCAAACCTCCTATTTCAGATAGATTTGTATAATTTTTTATAATTTACTAAAATCTATCCTATGAAAATAATCTTGTTTTTACTAGGATTCTTGATTATAGGTGATGTGTTGGCTTGTGATGCTTGTGGCAGCTCGCTCAATATGAATATGATGACTTGGAATCCTGCGTATAAAAAAACCACATTAGGGGTACGTTATCAGCATTCGAGCTTCGATACATATCATCCAGACGATATTGCTTATAGTCGAGAATCTTTGAATTTTATGGAGTTTTTTGGCAGAGTGCAAATTCTCCAAAAACTTAGTCTTTCTATGGCTATTCCGATGGTCTATCATAGACAAACTAAGGATTTCAAAGAGCCAATTTCGGTTTTGGGTGTGTCCGATATTCGAATTCAAGGCTTATTTCAAGTTTTAGACCTAGATAAACCAGAGAAAAATACTGCTCATATGCTTCAAGTAGGCTTAGGGTTGAAGTTGCCGAATGCGGATTATCAAAGAATTCAAAACGAAAGCTTTGTGTCACAAGCGCTTCAACCAGGTACTGGCGCATGGGATATTCAGGCTTCAGCGATGTACGTATGGCAAATTAAATCATGGCGGCTCGTTAATCAAGCGATGTATCAATATAGCTTTGAAAATCCAGATGAGTTTGCTTTTGGATCTCGTATTTCACTTCAGTCTGTGATTTTGCGGGAGTTTCGAATCAAAAAAAATCATAATTTATTACTTGGTGGAGGACTGAACTTTGATATGGCCCAGCCCAATAAACGATATGGCAATGATATGGCTTATACAGGACATCAAAACTTGTCTGCAATGCTTCAAACCTCATATTTTTTCAATAAGTTTGCGTTGAGTGGTTTGTTTTTTCGACCCATTTATCAGCATACTAATCAAGGTGTTACCGAAAATACTTGGAACGCTAATTTCACTTTTCAAATTTTTATTTAATCTTTAAATTTATTCTTATGAAAATCAGTAAATTAATAACTTGTATACTCATTTTGTCTAGTTTGGCTTTTTTGACTTCTTGTATCAAAGAGGAATCAACCACAAACCCTAATGAAAAGGGCAGTGTCATTTTAAAATTCGATCATAAAGCAGGTAATGAAGTCTTCGCTTTCGGAAAAGAATTTACTAATGCAGCCGGCGAAAAAATGAAATTTTCTATGCTTAAATATTATATTTCCAATATCGTCTTGCACCAAGAAAATGGTACGAAATATACAGTGCCTAGAGATAGTTCCTATTTTTTGGTGGATTATGCGAATTCCGTTACACATAATATCAAAATTTCTAACATTCCATCAGGCACTTATACCAAAATATCCTTCATGATTGGCGTGGATAGCACGAAAAACACCGAAGATGTATCTAAATTTGAAGGCGCACTTAAGCTCGGTCAAGGCATGAATTGGAATTGGAATGCAGGTTTTATCTTTGTGAAGACAGAAGGAGAGGTCACGAGTGCCTCAGTCACTTCGCCAGTTTCGTTTAAGTATCATATTGGTCTTTTTGGCAAGAACGGTCAACCCAATAATACTAGGACAGTGACTTTGGCGAGCCAATCTGCTTCTGAGTCAAAAGCTAGGGTTTCAGCTTCGATTTCACCTGCCTTCCATATTGTCGTCGATGTTTTGGGTAAATTTAATGCGCCAAATATTATCGAAGTAACCAAAAAGCCCGTAGTTATGGTTGATAATGCGTCAAACATCATCGCAGACAACTATGCTCAAGGAATGTTTACCTTAGACCATATACATAATTAATGAAATTTACATTGATATTTTTTGCAATTTTGCTGATTGTATCAGGATCGATGTATTCATGTCAAAAATCTGATGAAAGGGCAGGTATTGAATTGCCTGCTCATTTTCCACCGATTCGTCAGCCAATAGATTTATCAGAAATCACAAGCAACAAAGTCAGATTAGGCAAAATGCTTTTCTTTGATCCGATATTATCCCTAGATAGTACTATAGCTTGTGCCTCGTGTCATCAGCAGGAAGCTGCTTTTAGTCATATCGACCACGATGTTAGCCATGGTATTTTTGATCGATTAGGTTCACGGAATGCGCCTGCTTTGCAAAATTTGCTGTGGGAAAAGGAATTCTTTTGGGATGGAGGTGTGCATCATATGGATTTTATTTCTCCTAATCCTATAGAAAATGAGGTAGAAATGGGTGAGACTATCCAAAGCATTGTTCGAAAACTAAATCGACATCCAAGGTATAAATCGCTTTTTTCAGAGGCTTTTCAGCGAGACTCTATAGATGTCAATCAAATATTGGAGGTGTTTACCGCTTTTCAAGCGACTTTAATCTCTTCGAATTCACCATTTGACGATTATCTTCGTGGAAATACATCAGCGCTTTCGGAGTCTGAGATTCAGGGTTATGCCCTGTTTCAATCAAAATGTGGCACTTGTCACTCAGGGGTTTTGTTTACAGATAACTCGTATAGAAATAATGGCTTGACACTAGATAATACAAGCGATGTAGGCAGATATGGTATTACACTTAAGCCCGAAGATAAAGGAAAATTCAAAGTGCCGTCCCTTCGCAATGTAGCCGTCTCTCAGCCGTATATGCATCACGGGAGGTTAAGCAGTTTGTCCGCAGTATTAGAGCATTATCAAAGAGGAATTAAGCCAAATCCTAGTTTAGATAATCTTTTGGTCGATAAAATCTCCATGACAGATAAAGAAAAAGAACTGATTATCTCTTTTTTACACACGTTGACAGATCAAAAATTCCTGAAAAATCCAGCTTTTAAGCCTGAATAAAAAAAAATTATTTAATTTTGTTCAAGCTTATATGAATAAATCTATTTATCATATCTCTAAAATGGACTGCCCTTCAGAGGAGCAAATGATTCGTATGAAACTAGCCGATTTGGATTCGATAGCTCGGTTGGAATTCGATATTGCTGCGCGCAAGCTTTTCGTTTATCATGAAGGTGCTCCTTCGGAAATCTCACAAAGGTTACATGCGTTAAATCTCGATACGACTTTGGAATTGACGTCAGAAGCTCGTCTCGAAATAGGCGAGGAAGATATGTCTATGCAGCGAAGATTGCTTTGGCAAGTCTTATCAATAAATTTTATTTTTTTTTTGGTGGAAATAGGCCTTGGTTTTTGGGCGAATTCGATGGGTTTGGTAGCAGATGGTTTAGATATGTTTGCAGATGCACTAGTATATGGTATGGCGCTTACGGCAGTGGGTACTTCGTTGACGCGTCAGAGAAACATCGCAAAATGGGCAGGGATTTTTCAAATCATTCTAGCACTTGTCGGAATGATAGAGGTGATACGGCGATTTATTTCTCCGGAATTGAGTCCAAATGTATTTTGGATGATATTAGTTTCTTTTTTAGCCTTAATTGGCAATGGAATTTGCCTTTATTTACTCCAACGCAGCAATAGTGAAGCAGCACATATGAAAGCGAGTATGATTTTCACGTCAAATGATGTCATAGTGAATTTGGGTGTAATTTTGGCAGCTGTTTTGGTGTATCTTACCCAATCAAATCTACCGGATTTAGTAATTGGAATTATTGTTTTTGTATTGGTACTTCGTGGGGCTAGAAGTATTATGGCTTTGGCAAAAGATTGACATAGGTTTGTTTCGCTTTTAGGGACAGGTCGTTTTTGATAAATTAGGTTTCAATGTTAAATTGCGATTTCAATATTATTCGAAAGAAATTTTTATTAGGGCGACCTAGGTTTGTTTCACTTGTAGGGACGGGTCGCGACCTTGTCCCTACAAGCGCATCTGTCCCTAAAATTCATCTATCCTTATTCTTCTGCGATTTTTTCCAATCCAGTTTAAACCCCAATGCAAGAAAAATCATTTATTCAAAGCCTCATAGTCTTTTTGCGCGATTCGTATTACTTCAAAAGCGGTATCCATACCATATTCATTGGCAATTTTGCAAAGATTAGGTTGATTCGGAAGGTTTTTATAAGTCATAAAATAATGCCGAAATTTATCCATAATTTCATTAGGAAGCTGTGAGATATCTTTGTATTGTCCGTATAGCGGATCGTTTTCGAGCACGGCTATGATTTTGTCATCTGCTTCTCCTCTGTCTTCTAGACCAATACCGCCTATGGGTCTAGCTTTGACGAGAATGCCATTTTTAGTAATCGGATGCGCACTGAGCACGAGGATATCCAAAGGATCGCCATCACCTCTTTCGACTTTCATGCCTTGGGACCTAGCATAGGTAGCGATTTCATCCCCACAATAGGTTTTGGGTACGAATCCATATAGAGCAGGTACGAGATTGCTGTATAGCTGAGGTCTATCGACTATCATTAAGCCGGAAACTTTGTCTATTTCGTATTTGACCGTATCGACCGGGGTGATTTCGATATAAGCAATTAGAGAATTTGGAAAGTCTTTTGGCTGAGCGATTCCATGCCATGGATGAAGGGTTTGTGTCGAAAATTTCATAAAAATGTGATTAAAAATTTATATCTTCTATAGATAAAATTGGTTCAAAGGTTGTATCTGTCTTCTGCCAGCCAAGATGATTCAGGCCATTGCTGAGGATGAGGAAGGTACAGTCGAGAATTTCAAAATAAATTGAAGCTTGAAGCAACGCATTGGGGTCTAATGGAATTTCAGGACGTTTGAATTCAAATAAAACAAAGGGTTTTGTAGATTTGAAATAAAGCAGATCGAAGCGAAATTCTTTTTTATTCTGAGATACGAGCTTTTCTAAAGCGAGTTGTTGGATTGGGACTTTTAGCGTATGCAGCAGATAATGCACCCAAAGCTGTCTTACTTGCTCTTCAGGCGTGGCGACAAGCCATTTCTTGCGCACTTCGTCGAAAATTTGCCCTTGTTGCGTTCGAATTTGATATTTTTGAAAGTGAATTTTCATGTTTGGATAATTCGTTTTTATTATCTTTGTAAAAATATCATTTTTTATGAATACCAAAGCAGAAATTACACAAAATTGGCTGCCACGCTACACAGGCAGACCTTTAGAGGAATTTGGGGAATATATTTTATTGACCAATTTTTATAATTATGTCGATTATTTTGCCAAAAAATTTGAGGTACCTATTTTCGGAGAGGGCAAAGCGATGCAAACTGCTACTTATGACAATATGACGATTATTAATTTCGGCATGGGTAGTCCAAATGCTGCGACCGTAATGGATTTGCTAAGCTCGATAATGCCTAAGGCATGTCTTTTTTTAGGGAAATGTGGTGCGTTGAAATCCAAATTTGCTTTAGGTGATTTGATATTGCCGATTGCAGCAGTGCGTGGGGAAGGTACCTCAGATGACTATTTTCCGAATGAAGTTCCTGCTTTGCCTGCTTTTGCGCTTCAAAAAGCCGTTTCGACTACGATTAGAGATATGTCTCAGGATTATTGGACAGGCACGGTCTATACCACGAATAGAAGAGTTTGGGAGCACGACCAAGAGTTTAAAGATTATCTCAAAGAAATCCGCGTAGAAGCCATTGATATGGAGACGGCTACGATATTTTCTGTAGGGCATTACAACAAAATCAGAACAGGTGCCTTGCTGCTCGTCAGCGATAGACCTATGGAGCCCGATGGCGTCAAAACTGAGATGAGCGACCTTCATATTACCAAAAATTATGTCGAAACCCATATTGAAATTGGCGTAAACTCTCTAAGACAACTCATTAACAACGGATTGACAATTAAACACTTGAAGTTTTAACTATGTTTGAGTTTCACCACGACAAAGCCCAATATTTTGATTGGATGTATCTTATTTCCCGAGACTATATCATGCCTTTTTTAGCGCCTTATGTTGATTTGAATAAATCCCTCGATATATTAGAAATTGGTTGTGGCGAAGCGGGCGTCTTAAAAGCATTTTTAGAGAGAAATCATCGATGCGTAGGCGTAGAGCTTGAAGAGCAGCGTGCGGTTTCTGCTAGAGCGTTTTTGTCAGACTTTGGTGATAAGATTAAAATCGTAAATCGAGATATTTATGAGATAAACGATGTAGAAAACGATTTAGGTTCCAAATTTGATATCATCATTCTAAAAGATGCTATTGAGCATATCCCCAATCAAGAAAAATTCATTGCTGAATTAAATAAATTTCTCAAGCCAAATGGGGTTGTTTTCTTTGGATTCCCTCCTTTTCAAATGCCTTTTGGCGGTCATCAGCAAATCGCTACGACCAAAATTGTCAGTAGATTGCCTTTTATTCATTTATTGCCAAATTTTCTTTATGGAAGGCTTCTAAAATTTCTCGGAGAGCCACAGCATAAGATTGATGAATTGCTCGAAATAAAATCTACAGGAATTTCAATTGACCGATTTCATAGTATCGTTCTTCATAATCGTTATGTCATATTGGAAAATGAATATCATTTGTTTAATCCCATTTATCAATATAAATTTTCGATTCCTTTTATCAAGTTGCCTAGGTTTTTAGGGGAAATACCATATCTTAGAAACCTATATACCATGAGTGTTTATGCACTTATTCAGACTAGAAAAGGATAATTTTTTTAATTGGTTAAAAAAAAATACGTACATTTGTTTCATAAATCATTTTAAATTTTACTTATGTCACAATTATTAGCAGGAAAAAAAGGCGTTATTTTTGGCGCTTTAGATGAAAACTCAATCGCATGGAAAGTAGCTGAAAAAGCAATAGCTCATGGTGCTCAGATAATCTTGACAAATGCACCTGTAGCCCTTAGATTAGGCACAATTAAAGATATGGCTTCGAAGCTAAATGTGCCTTTGATCCCAGCAGATGCGACTAAAAATGAAGACTTAGAAAATTTATTTACGCAAGCAAGCCAACATTTTGGCGGAAAAATTGATTTTGTCTTACATTCTATTGGGATGAGTATCAATGTCAGAAAATCAAGACATTATACAGATTTAGTTCATGAGGATTTTATCAAAGCTATGGATATTTCCGCACTTTCTTATCATAGAGTCATGCAAACCCTCTATAATAAGGATTTGATGAATCATCAAGGTTCAATTCTGTGTTTGAGTTATATCGCTGCGCAGCGAACCTTCCCAGGATATAGTGATATGGCAGATAATAAATCAATGCTTGAGAGTATTACGCGCTCCTTTGGCTATTATTTCGGCAAAAAAAATGGCACAAGAGTTAATTCTATCTCTCAGTCCCCTACCAAAACAACTGCCGGAAGTGGGATTAAAGGTTTTGATGCCTTCTATAATTTTGCACAAGCAATGTCTCCACTAGGAAACGCCACTGCCGAAGAGTGTGCGGATTATTGTATTACGTTGTTTAGCGATTTGACTAGAAAAGTCACAATGCAAAATCTTTTTCATGATGGTGGTTTCTCATTTACAGGTGTAAGTGAAGAAGTCATGGAATCTTTTTTAGATAAATAAATGCAATCTAATCGTCGGTTCATTCCGATAGTTTTCTTTACTGCATTTCTCGATATGCTCGCAGTGGGCATTGTTATACCAATTTTGCCATCGATTTTTTTTGGGGATTTTAAATTTTTGCATTTTCCCAATGAAGAAATCACGAGATGGAGTTATTGTATGCTTTTGGGTTGTTTTAGTTTCTTTCAGCTCTTTGGTGCGCCCGTGCTCGGTGGGCTAAGTGATAAAAAAGGCAGAAAGCCCGTGCTACAAGTATCTTTAATTGCTTCGGTATTGAGTTATCTGCTCTTTAGTTATGCGATTTATACCCAGAAACTTTGGCTTATGTTTTTGAGTCGTTCTTTCCAAGGATTTTTTGCAGGAAATTTATCCGTGCTTTTTTCAGCAATTAGTGATAAATCAAAAAATCAAGACAAAGCCAAAAATTTTGCATTAGTTGGTATGGCTTTTGGTTTAGGCATTGTCTTAGGTCCTACGATTGGGGGTTTGCTATCAGAATCTAAATATGGATTTGGCTTGTATAGTCCTTTTTTATTTACAGCATTTTTGAGTTTACTTAATTTATTCTTTGTGCAATTCTTTTTTACAGAAACCTTGACTAATCCTTTGGCTCAGAAAATTAATTTTTTCAAAGGGATCGAAAACGTCTATAAGGCATTGACCAATAGAAAATTAAACAAACTGTTTTCTATGACTTTTTTAAATTCCTTAGGCTTTTCTTTTTTTACGCAATTCTTTGCGGTTTATCTCCTTGATTTTTTTCATGCTACCCGCGCAGAGGTTGGTTTGATTTTTGGATGGAGTGGTTTGTGGATTATATTTACGCAAGGTTTTTTGTTACGCAAAACCTTAAAAGCCTTTGAAGTCACGCAAGTGCTCAAGTTTTCGATGATTGGCTTGTCTATTTCTTTATTGATGATTATTTTTCCTAAATCTATAGGCATGCTTTTAATCGTCAATATGTTTATATCCGTTTTTCATGGTCATAATTCACCTTCCCTCCTTAGTTTGGTCTCTAATAGCGCTTCGGCTGATTTGCAAGGAGAGATTCTAGGAATTAATCAATCAATGATGTCCTTAGCGCAGTTTATTCCTACTTTGGTAATTGGTTTATTTGGAGAGAATTTACATACGATACCTTTTGTGTCAGGCGCTTCGAGTGTATTTGTAGGGTATTTGATCTATCGTTTGATTTTTTTACCTAAATTCATGAAACATGGCCACTAAATTGTCTGTAAATATCAATAAAGTCGCTACGCTTAGAAATACGCGTCGCACGAATATTCCCGATGTTACTCAATTTGCCTTAGATTGCTATCGATATCTCGCCGAAGGCATCACGGTGCATCCAAGACCAGATGAGCGGCATATTCGATATCGAGATGTTTTGGATTTAGCGCAGCATTTTCCTAGAGAAAACTGTGAATATAATATCGAAGGCTATCCAACTGAGGCATTTATCGATTTGGTTTGTCAAGTTAAGCCTACCCAAGTTACTTTGGTGCCTGATGCTAAAGATGTACTCACATCCGAAGAAGGCTGGCAAATTAAAGCACATGTTGACTTTTTAACGGATGTCGTTCAGAAATTTCAGTCATTTGGCATACGTGTTTCTCTTTTCGTCGATACTGATTTAGAGAATTTAGATTGGGCTAAGAAAACAAAAGCCGAACGAATCGAGTTTTATACAGGCACTTATGCCCACGACTTCAAAGTCGGAGATATCGCTCATAATCATCAAATTATTTCGCCTTTTGTAAAAGCTGCAAATCATTGTGCATCATTAGGACTTGGAGTCAATGCAGGTCATGATTTAAATCTAGATAATTTGCATTTTTTCGCAAGTCAAATCCCTAATCTTCAAGAAGTGTCTATTGGTCATGCTTTTGTGCGGGATTGTTTATATTTTGGTTTGGAAAACACGATTGGATTATATAAAAAAGCCTTGATATACTGAGTTTTTGATGTTTTATGAAAATTATATAATATGAACAAAGTATTTTCACTTATTTTAGATGTATTACGAACGATTTGGGGACTTTATGGGTACACTATAATATTCTTGGTCGTAGTATTGACAAGTATTTTTATCTTCATTACAGGCTCACTAATGGGTAAGAAATCTCGAAAAATAAATGCTTTCGTTTGTCTCCATCTCTCTAGCCCTATTATTTGTGTAATGACAGGCATTTGGATTATGAAGAAAAATCGACAAATTATTTTAGCAAATCAGCCTTATGTCATTATAGGAAATCATTATTCCTATATGGATGTTTTTATTCATCCTACGAGTTATCCTATTTCAAATGTATTTACCTATATCGCTAAGTTTGAATTGAGCAAATTGCCTTTTTTTGGAATTATTGCCAAAAATCTTGCCGTTTTAGTCAAAAGGGACGATAATCAATCACGTCGTGAATCCTATCAAGCAATGAAGGATGTTTTTCAGGAAGGCGTAGGCATTTTTCTCTATCCTGAGGGTACTAGAAATAAAACAGACGATACTCTGTTGCCTTTTCAGAGCGGTGCTTTTCGATTGGCCAAAGATTTGGAGATGCCTATCGTGATCAATACAATTTTAGGGGTTAAGAAAATAAATAATACGAAGCGAAGTATTGATTTATCTCCGGGTTTGGTATATAGTGTTTTCGAAATGGTGACCAAGGAAGAGGTGATGGCATTGAGTTATGAAGAGCTTAAGGCGAAATGTTTTGAGCGGATGAAAACCCGAATCGAGCTCTACGAAGCTGGGGATAAAAGTTTTCTAAGTGTTACGTCTTAGTGACGTTTTTTGATTAATTTGACTAATCAAAAAGCAGCTTCAACGACACCTTGCAGCACTATAAAGAAGATGTGAAAATTGTTTTTTAAAATTTAAATTGATACAAATGAATACTGCCAAATCAAATCAACAAGTCGTCGTGTCTGATGATTGTGGGATGACTTGGAGAGAAATCAAAGCTGGCAACGCAATTCCCAAGGCAGGCATCAATGTATGCTATATGAAAGTAGTCATTCCAAACTATCCGATGCAAGGCGAAAGCAATTTTATTTCCAATCTAAAAGATAGAGTTAGGGCTAATATTCATATAGACTATGATTATTCGATTATTAACCCACTTGCCTTCATCAAGCAAGCTAAATTTCTAGGCAAAGCCAATACGGATGCTGATAGTGAAGAAGCAATTGGCAGTGCATTCGAAGGTGCAGAAAACATGGTCATCGACAAAAGAATCAAAGATGTCGCCAAAGATATATTAGTGGATGCGGATATCGTGGAGCTCGATCAAAGCGATATGGAAAGTCATTTGCTCAACGAAAGTAATAAAATACTAGAACCCTTAGGTGTTCATTTGAATTTCATTACGCTAACATTTGATTTAGACGAACAGACTAGACAAGCTATAGATGTGAGTACCGCTATGAAAATCTATCAAAGCAAAGGGTTACAGGACGTAGGAAAAGAAGTCATGAAAGCTAAAGCAGGCGCGACGAAAATTACGATTGGTGGGAGATCAGAGCCTATATCTTCGGAATAAAATACTAGTTAGACGAGATATTAGCGCGTAAAATCAAACATAACGTGAAAATATGAAACATAAACCAAATTATTCGACTTCTGACATAAAAGATTGGCTCAAGCACTTTGCGGAAAGTGAATGTAAAGGAAATGCCGAACTATACTACAAGCTTTGTTTTGAGATTTCTAAGGATGATGAATTAACAAAAATTGCTTCTTATACAAAAGTGGGGCAACCTATGCCAAATATTTTTCTTGGCGCAGTTCATTATTTACTAATGAAAAACCCTCAAGAAGAATTATCGAAATATTACCCCACAATTTCTCAAGTAGAAAATAATTCTGAAATACCTATTGATGTATTCAAAAATTTTTGTCAAAAGTATGAGCAAGAAATTATAGAT
Source organism: Chitinophagales bacterium (assembly GCA_025455685.1). Taxonomy (GTDB): domain Bacteria; phylum Bacteroidota; class Bacteroidia; order Chitinophagales; family JADJOU01; genus JALOMB01. The sequence goes on from JALOMB010000038.1 coordinate 19,405, forward strand.
ATTATTTCTTCAAAAATCGTTCAGACAAATGTAGTGAATAGATGTAGCTATTTGTTTCCAATCATTTCGTATTTGGTAAAAAAGGAAAACAAGCCGACAACTATTCTTGATATTGGCACAAGTGCTGGTTTGACACTTAATTTTGACAACTACGAATATTGGCTAAACAATAAAAAAGTTTATGGCAACGGTACAGTCAAAATAAAATCAGAAATCAAAGAAGGAAAAATCGAAAATATTGAGCCTATAGTTGTAAAGCTTACTAAAATTGGTATAGACCAAAACATAATAACGCCATTTGATATTGAAGAAAAGTTATGGTTAAAAGCACTCGTTTGGACTGACCATAAAGAAAGATTTGACATTATGGACAAAGCTTTGGATAGCAAAGAAATCGAGCAAATAATATTCAAAAATGGAAGCTCCGTTCAAGATTTTACAAATATTATAACAGAAATTTCAAAAGAAGAAAATCTTATTATTTATTCAACTCATACTTTGTATCAGTTCAACCAAGAAGAAAAAAATCAGTTTTACAAAATGCTTGATGAATTAGGTGAAAAAAGAGATTTTTACTTCATTTCTGCTGAAAGTATTAAAACACAATTAGAAAAGTACAAAACAAAAAACACTGTTGTTGAATTGACAACTTTCAAAAATCAAAAAAAGAAAGAAGAGTTAATAGCTGAAACTAATGGTCACGGCAATTGGGTTTCGTGGAAACAAATATACTTCGCCAATACGAGTCCGATAAATGACTAGTTTAGTGTTTATCTCGTCTTTCGATACCAAAAGTAAATTCCCAAAAGAAGCAATACTGGAATAGCCATCATAAACAAAATAGCATGATTAAGCATAGACGCAGTCGTTTTACCACCTTGCAGAGACTGCTCGGCTTGTGCTTTGCACATCGCACATTGAGCCCAAGAAATGCCTACAACACTATAGGAAACGAATAATAGAAACAGTTTTCTCATCTTATATTTTTTTGGGATAAGCCTCAAGTCCTTTTGCAAGACATGTCATCGCTTTGTCGAGTTCTTCGGTTTTGAGTACATAAGCTATTCTAACTTCATTCTTCCCGAGCCCTTGGGTAGCATAGAAGCCGGAAGCCGGCGCCATCATGACAGTCGCTCCTTCATAGCTGAAATCAGACAGCATCCATTTGCAGAAATCTTCTGCATCATGGACAGGGAGCTGCGCCATAGCATAGAAAGCGCCTTTTGGCATCGGGCAAACAATGCCTGGAATCTCATTGAGTCGTTTGACGAGAAGATTTCGTCTCGAATCATAATCTTGAATTACTTCCTGAAAATAAGAATCAGGCGTATCTAGCGCACCTAAAGCTAAAATTTCACTTAAGGTAGGACTGCTGAGTCGCGCTTGTGCAAATTTCAGCACAGTATCTAATATTTCTTGATTTCTAGTGACCAATGCGCCAAGTCTTGCACCACATGCAGAGTACCTCTTGGAAGTAGAGTCGATGACTATAGCATGATTATGAAGCTCAGGATAGCTCAAAATAGAAGTATGCGTTTGCCCATCATAGCAGAATTCACGGTAAACTTCATCGGCAAAGAGAAACAAATCATGTTTTAAGACAATATCTTTGAGCTGGTCGAGTTCAGATTTGGCATACAAATAACCCGTAGGATTGTTTGGATTGCAAATCAGTATTGCTTTGGTCTTAGGGGTGATTTTAGCTTCGAAGTCAGCTATTGCAGGTAATGAAAAGCCGTTATCAATTTTAGAAGTTATGGGTAAAATCTTGATATCACCGGTGCGTGCAAAGCTATTGTAATTAGCATAAAAGGGCTCAGGAATGATAACCTCATCACCAGAATCCATGGTCGCTAAAAATCCAAAAAGAAGCGCTTCACTTCCTCCTGTCGTTTCTATAATGTGTTTGGCTTCGATAGGAAGGTTTAACTTGTAGTAATATTGGCTTAATGCTTCTCGGTAATTTAAGCTCCCTTCAGAATTCAAATAGGCCAAGGTATCGTAATTGAAATTTTTGACTGCTTGAATAGCTACCTCAGGAGTTGGAATATCTGGCTGACCAATATTGAGATGATAGACTTTGATGCCTTTTGATTTAGCTTCAGTAGCAAATGGAACAAGTTTACGAATTGGGCTAGCAGGCATAGCTAAACCCTTTTGACTAATTTTAGGCATTTTATTTAGTTTTATCCACAAATTTAATAGAAAAATACAAAATGACTTTTTCTTTTTCAAATTTATTAGTTCAAAAGATCAAAAAACGTAGGTTAAATAGTACAATAAATCTCAATTTTGTGTATTTTTATATTTTAAATTTAAATATTTTCATTAATTTTGTATGATGAATTTCAAAATGTCTTTTCTTACTTGGAGAATAGCTGTCACTTTCTTGTGCCTTAGCACTTTATTTCAGACGCTTTTGGCACAGGTGAGTTGTAGTCTAGTCAGGCTTAAGTCCAAAGCAAGCCCGACTTCTCAGAGAAGAGACACATCAATTTGTGCGGGAAGCAGTCTTACACTTTCTGCCGATTTGCCTTTAGTTAGAAACACTAGTTCATATACCGTAGAGCCTATTCCTTTTATTGATTCCATACCTTGCGAGACAGGGGGTATTTTGAGTGCATGGGGATTAACAGCAGATGACAAAGCCTCTCCTGTTTTTCCAATAGGATTTGATTTTTTTTATTTTGGTGTGAAATATACGCAGTTTGTATTAAGCCCAAATGGGTTTATGACCTTTAATACGGCACATGCAAACTACGACTATTCATCCTATGTACCAACTGCTTTGCCCTTTGCTTCATCTACTGCATCTCGTCCATTTAATAGTATTTTTGGAGCGTGGATGGATATCGATATCGTACAGACCAAAGGTGGTACTGGTAGTATATCGTATCAAACTGTCGGTGTAGCGCCATTTAGAGCTTTGATTATCAAATATGATAATTGCTCATACTTCAATCATTCTTGTAAGCAATATCGATTGAATTTAAAAATGGTCTTATATGAGACGACCAATATTATCGATATGTATATTGGTACCAAGCCTATCCCTTCGCATCCTATTTGTAGTGCTAATCATGATTTAACGCATTCTACACAAGGTATTATAGGTAATAATTCTACACAATTTGCTTTCACTCCTGGTAGAAACGATCAGGTATGGGATGGGTTTCAAACGGCCTATAGATATACTCCCTCTGGAGCTACGCAAACTAATTCCTTTAGCTGGCGAGGACTCAATAACGCTGTTTTGTCAAATGCTGTAAATTATCCCATTACGCCAAGTGTAGGGACCAATCAATTTGTGTCTAGTTTTGTATTTCAGGATTTAAATAATCAAAATATCACAGTAAGGGACACCGCAACAGTAGTAGTCAAGCCAAATGTGTTTAATTATATTTATGCAAATGATTCCTTTATTTGTAATTCAAATGTAACGCTCGATGCAGGCCCTGGCCCTGCTGACGTCAGGTATTTATGGAGTAATGGAGCTACTACACGAACGATAAATACGAATGTACCGGGTCGTTATTATGCGCTAAAGTTCAAAGACTTTGTCAATTGTATCAATGATTCATTTGTGTTTGATTTGCGGCGAATTATCAAAGTAAAACTTGATACAGTATTGCGTAATGGTTGTTTTCGATAACTGGACGGCGATTGCAAGAAAATTTCCTCATTACGTGGAATTGTTTTTGCATCAATGTTCAACATTGAGTAACCAATGGAAACATAAAACTGTTAAATTGTTGTCCGGTAAGCGAGAGCCATATCTGATACGTATGAGAGGAGGAAGGGCGAACGCTGTCCTATGTTATTTTTGATGCCCGTTTACGGAATGCGGCTATCTCTCAACACAGCCTTCCAGGCTTTCAGTCTGCAGTGGCTATAGGGCCGTCATAGACACAATGTCGCATGTCGGCTGCATTACTTTCATCCCGACAATATTATGATCAGCTGGGGATCGGATCGAACATTACCGCGTATAGCTAGGCAATCTCGGACACCGACCCACCCGCCCACACACACACACACACACACACACACACACACACACACACACACACACACACACACACACACACACACACACACACACACACACACACACAAACACAC
>JALOMB010000109.1 GCA_025455685.1 Chitinophagales bacterium
AGCTCTCAGGAAGTATAGAATAAGTAAAATCAGGCAAAAGCGAATTTGGGCTAGGACTTGGTGCTCCATCGAAATTTACTTCTGAACTTTTGTCTCTATAAATTTCAAAATAAATATCATAAATTCCATTGCCTTTGTAATCATAATATATATTTCCTCCTACGATATGCGTCGCTGATAGCATACCAAAGTGTAACCCAACCCACAAATACAAAATTATTCTTATCATATAATTTTCATACCCTATTATAACTACAAATATACAAAAAAAATATTTGAAATCTTACTTTTTTCAAAATTTCAATCGCAAGCCTAATAAAAAAGAACGAACTTGAAGCGAAGCAAAATTATAACTCGGATCAAAACTAAAATTATTAGGATTGTTAAAAGGGTCAGTTACTTTGCGGTCAAAAGGATCAAATGCTCTCATAATGACATCAACTTTAGGAAGGTATTGAAATACATTTAAAATGCCGCCATAAATTTCTACTTTGTTTTTAAAAATCTTTTTGGAGAAATTCAGGTTTGCTTGAAAAAAACCAGGACTTCTACTTGGACGATAATCGTTTTCGAAAACTGGCATACGCATTGGCCCTGTATAAATTCCTTGAAACGTGACATTGAGTAAAACTTTTGGAATCAGATAAGCCAAGGTCGTTTGTACTGAAAAATTAGGAGTATAGAGCAATTCAACTTCTTTTCCCTCCTCCATCCAAAAGGAACGAAGTGCCGTTGCCGACAAATTTGCTTTTATTCCATTGAGCCATTGCGCATCAATTTGAACAGAAGCTCCAAAATTCAAAGCATACTCTTTGAGATTCTGATAAACTACTAACTCGGGGTCAATATCATAATTTGCAATGATTTTATTAGAGAAATAATTATAAAATCCCCCAAAATCGATATTGACAAAACCATTTGGGATATCGACATGTCGAAGATAACCTAAATAGGCATTGATGGATTGCTCTGGCTTTAGATCTTCGAGAAATTTCACTTCTCTACCTCCTGTGAGCGCTGCATGATCTTCTGAAAATACATTGACTATTCTATTGCCCATTCCAAAATTTAACCTAAAGTCATTTTCTGGATTCACTGACCACTTCAGGCCCATTCTAGGCGATATCATCAAACCATGAACACTTGTAAAATCTGCTCGAGCTGACATCAAAACACTTAATTTATTCCCCAAATTGAAATTGTCTTCCAACCATAAACCCGGCATATAGATTCGATAAGGCTGAAGGGTTACTGATGTATTGTCATCATATAATGTCCAGCGATGACTCATGCCTACTTGAAATTTATGATTTCGAAACTGATGCGTTAAATACCCTTGGGCAAACCCAATAAATTGTCTAGCTAGATAAGCCATATCGCCATAATAACTCTCTTGGTTATGATAATTAAAAGAAGACTGAATTTGCAAGTCAGTCATCGTGTCGAAGTAATGATTAAATGAAGTATAAAACTCCCCTCGTCTTGTATTAATATACTCTCCATAAATGCTATCATTACCTTTGAATTCAGGCAAAAAATTCAACTCGCCGCCTAGTCTATCTTCGCCTATCAAACGAAAAGAAGTTTTCAGCGTTGATTTTTCAGATAGTTCAAAAGACCATTTATTATATAAACTACCTCTAGTAGCTAAGGCTTTATCGATGAAATTATCTTGATTGACATCGTGACGTATATCGAAGTGATGACCATTTACACCAATCAATGTCGAAATATGCTTGTTTACATTTATGTGTGATGAAAAATCCAGGTTCTTTTCTCCATAAGTATTCCATTGTACATCTGAAAAAAAAGAAGATTTTTCCTTAGGTTTTTGAGTGATAATATTTATAGTCCCTGCGATAGCCTCAGCGCCAAATCTCGCATTAGCTGGCCCTTTTGCGATTTCTATACGATGAATCATACCACTAGGAATACCATACAAGCCATAAACAGTACCCAAACCACTAACGATAGGCATTCCATCTATAAGCACCAAAGTATTAGTACCTTCCATTCCGTTTATCCTGATATCAGCAGTCTGACAAACGTTACATGTCACTTGTGACCTTATTCCACTTACCCATTGAAGGGCATCTAGGATTTGTGAAGCATTACTTTGCTGAAGAAATTCAGTAGATATATAATCCAAGTTCATAGGATTATCATCTGATTTATATCGATTAGCTTTTTGGCCTATAGTTACTTTTGACAAAGAATGTATTTTGGATAAGCTATCTTGAGCAGGTAGTGTATAGCTCATACATATGAATACAAATGCAATAAATATTTGCTGCATTGGGCAAAAATAAGACAACTCGGCATTAATTTATACTAAAAATTGTATAATAAACATAATTTAGTGTAAATTGAAATGTTATTTGGACAATAACTTTTTTCGAGGAGCTTTTGAGCTATTTGTTACATTTTCAACTGAGGATTTATAAGGTATTAGAGACAAGACAATTTTAATAGCTTCTAATCTCGCTTGAAATTTATTATTAGCGTCTATTATTTGCCAAGGAGATAGTTTTGTATTTGTTTTTTTAAACATTAATTCTTTATATTTCGTATAAGAATTCCATAGCCGTTGTGCTTTTTGATCTAGAGATGATATTTTCCAATGACGCAGTGGGTCATTAGCTAATTTATCCAACCTTAATTTCTGTTCATTCTTAGAAATAGAAAAATACAATTTTACAAGATAAGTATCTGAAGATAGGATCATTTTTTCAAAATCATTAACCTGACTCATAAATATGTCGTATTGCTGTGGGGTGCAAAAATTATGTACAGGTTCTAACACAGCGCGATTATACCAAGATCGATCGAAGAACACTATTTCACTAGGCTTAGGCAAATAGGATACATAGCGTTGAAAATACCATTGAAGACTTTCTGATTCATTGGGTTTATTTAATGCTACGATATTATAATGACGAGGATTCAAATATTCCGTTATTTTTCGTATTGCTCCTCCTTTGCCTGAAGCATCTCGACCTTCGAAGAGTATGACTACTTTTTTCTTATTTTCAATGACCCAATTTTGCATAAGCAGTAACTCCTCCTGAAATTTGAGAATTTCTTCTTGGATTTTCAACTGCTCCAAAATTTTAGGTAAATCTATGTTATCTGACTTTAGCATTAACGACATTCCAGACTTGCTATTTAGCAAATGTAAATCCTCTTGAGTTAGGTGAAGGTTATTATTGGTTTTTACAGATTGGTTAATTTTTCTAGTCATTATCAATCATTTTGCTGAATCTGTCTATAATATCTAAAGACAATATTTGGGTCAGGGATTATTGGTTTTAAATTTAAATTTTCTTGATAAGGAACACGATTCAGCACGTATTTGATACTTTCTAATCTCGCTTTCTTTTTATTATTAGATTTCACTACGATCCAAGGACTAAACTGTGAGTGAGTAGCTGCAAACATGGCATTTTTATAATAGGTATAAGAATCCCATAACTCTTGACTCTTCATATCTACGGGGGAATACTTCCACATTTTCAAAGGATTGAGCAAACGCTCTTCAAAACGTTGTTTTTGAGTTTCTTTGCTTACCGAGAACCAAAATTTGACCAATATTACACCATCTTCATAGAGCATATGTTCAAATTCTGTAACCTGCATCATATAAGTTTGATACTGAGCATTGGTACAAAATCCCATTACAGGCTCTACTACGGCACGATTATACCAAGATCTATCAAAAAAACAAATCTCTCCTGGATTTGGGAGCTCTTTGATATACCTGCGAAAATACCATTGTCCACGTTCGATATCAGTAGGTTTATTGAGCGCTACTACGCGATAATGTCTTGGATTCAAATGCTCTACAAATCGTTTAATAGTACCTCCTTTACCTGCAGCATCTCTACCTTCGAAAAGAATAGCTAGCCTAAGTTTATTTTTGATAATGTAATGTTGTAGTTTGACTAATTCAGTTTGTAAATCTAAAAGTTGTTCTTCGTATTGAATATATTTTAAGAAATCATCTAAACAATAATTCTTTAGCGCTGCGATATCTATCAAATCTTGGCCACTTTTTGCCATTTTAAAATCTTCAGAAGTAAACATAAAAGAAAGTTTAATTTAAAAAAAGCCCAAATTTCTTTGGGCTTTTTTATTCATAAATAAAGTGAATTCTTATTTAGAAATTTGAACTTTGGTTTGATAATGTGCGCCATCTATGGAAATGAAAAGCATATAAGGATTAGGAGCTAAATCATTGAAGTCTAATGGAACTTCTATAGAATTAATCAATACTGTTTTCTCAGCAACTTTTCTTCCTTGTAGATCTATCATTTGAAATTTGGCTTCTTTATTGAAGTACTGACCGTCAACAGCTACTTTAAATGAGCCATTGGAAGGGATAGGAAATACGCGCAACCCAAGATTTGCTTCATTAAACTCCGTAAGCGAAGAGTAAGCAAATTTAGTACAGAAGTTAGAAATAGGTTTATTTTTAGGTGCTGAGTTAAAGACATTCTGGACTCTGAGACATAAACTATCAAATGCTTTAATCGCAGAGGTAGCATTTACATTCAAATTCTGCGTTGTAGCAATTCTAGGATTATTAATTGAATTAGCTTTTTTGGAATACCAAGTATAGGAAGCAGGTATCTCTATACCTGTAGAGGTATTTGTAGCGATAAGTTTACCTGCTTGAAGTTTTTCATCTTTGAAACTTGCTTTTGGCTCTACTCCTACATATACTGTCCTAATAGATTGAGCTTGATTTCCTGAATTATCTGTAGCGGAATAAGTTATATCATATTTTCCAGAAGTGTTTACATTTACACTACCCTGTCTAGATACGCTACCTACAAAACATGGATTGTCATCGGTAACAGTAGCACCTAACTCTACATAAGCTTCACCTCTGTATATATATTGGGTTTGTTCTCCATTAATCGTAATCTTAGGAGGCTCTTTGTCGTCATCGTTGCTTTTTACTTCTACCAAAAACATTACGGTATCAATCGTAATAGAACCACCTGTAGTCTTAGAGGTGTTGCCAGCAGCATCTTTTAGCCAAGCTCTGAAGAAGAAGGTACCTACTTGATTTAAATTTATCGTATCTAAACCAGCAAAATTTATTAAATTTGTATCTCTTTGATCTACATTGTCAAAAGCATCGAAGACATTGTTCATGAAAAAAGTTTTATTTAAA
>JALOMB010000110.1 GCA_025455685.1 Chitinophagales bacterium
TAGTGAAGAAATAGTTTTTGAAGGAAAAACAGGCGGATTTACTACATCTAAAGTTTTACCTAGTCAATCTACCACTTATAGTTATCCTATGGGAATAACTTCAAATGGGATGAATGCAGTGACTATAGTGAGTAATGGAGCTTTTTGGTATCGTTCGGCTCAGTAAAACACAAGTTATTCTAAGCTATATGGTTCGACATGAATATGAATGTCAGCGATGTCTGAATTCTGAGATTTAACTAAATCTTTGACTTGATGAGCTATTTCATGTGAATCTTTGACATTCATTTGAGCATCAACTTCTATGTGCAAATCGATATGGTAATATCCACCCATTTTCCGTACAAAGCACTTTTCTGTACCAAGCACCTCAGGAATTTCCATAGCTGTATTGATCACTATATCCCGAATATCTTCATAGACGAATTCATCCATAACCTGAGATAAAGCAGGTTTGAGCAATTGATAAGCATTATAAAAAATCACTAGAGATGCTATAATTGCAGCAATATCATCTATAAAATAACATTTGAAATATAGCGATAATCCGATGCCAATCATTCCAAATAAAGAGGTAATCGCATCTGCTCTATGATGAAATGCTTCAGAGTCCATTGCTAAGGATCGAAATTGTGTGTTTTTTTTTCGTATAAATTGAAACCCCATTTCTTTAACTATAATGATAAATCCTAAAAAATACAAGGTATAAAATTTAGGTAAAGCATGAGGATTAATACAATTTCTAATGCCTTGAGCTATAAGCAATGTAGCAGATATAATCAAAACTGTGCTTACAAGAAAACTAGATAAAGCCTCAGCTTTTCCATGACCATAAGGATGATTCTGATCTGCGGGCTTCATAGATATCTTAAGACCGATCATCACGAATACACTTGTAACCACATCGAGACTAGACTCTACAGCATCAGCGATTAGGGCAAATGAATTTCCTTTAATTCCAATTATGATTTTGAGTATCGCTAAAAAAAAGGAAGATAGAATTGAGAAATAAGACAATTGTATAATATTCATCCGATTAGGATTCAAGGGCTTGGTTTTCGATCGGGATGTCTTTTTCCAAAATAAGATTCTCTACTATAAACTTTTGACGCTCTTTAGTATTGCTTCCCATATAATATCTAAGCATTTCTTCAATTTTTACTGTTTCAGAAATATGAATCGGTGTCAAGCGAATATCTTCCCCAATGAAATTTTTGAATTCATCAGGAGAAATTTCACCTAACCCTTTGAATCTAGTAATTTCAGGCTTTCCTTGAAGTTTTTTGATGGCAGCTTGTTTTTCTGCCTCACTATAACAATAAATCGTTTGTTTTTTATTACGAACACGAAAAAGAGGTGTTTCTAATACTTTTACGTGACCATTTCGAACTAATTCAGGGAAAAACTGCAAGAAAAAAGTTAAAAGTAACAAACGAATATGCATCCCATCGACATCGGCATCGGTGGCTAGAATGATATTTTTATAGCGTAAATGCTCTATACCCTCTTCTATATTGAGCGAATGCTGCAATAAGTTAAGCTCTTCGTTTTTATATACGAAGGCTTTCTTCTCTCCAAAGGAATTTTCTGGCTTCCCACGAAGCGAGAAAACAGCTTGGTAGTTAGCATTACGAGTTTTGGTAATAGAACCTGAGGCTGATTCCCCTTCTGTGATGAAGAGCGATGTTTTGTCTCTATCATTGTATTTGGCGTCTGTGTAGTGATAGCGACAGTCTCTGAGTTTTTTGTTATGAATATTTGCTTTTTTAATTGATTCTTTGGCTACTTTGCGAATTCCTTCCATATCCTTTCGCTCACGCTCATTTCTTAGAATTTTTCTTTGAAGGATATCATTGGTCTCAGGGTTTTGGTGGAGGTAATTGTCTAAATGTGTTTTGATGAAATCACCTACAAAGGAGCGCATCGAGAGATTATCTTCGCCCTCGAGATTGACTGTGCCGAGTTTGGTTTTGGTCTGAGATTCGAACATAGGCTCTTGAATACGCACACAAATACTAGCGACAATAGACATTCTAATATCTGATGCCTCAAAGTTTTTTTTATAGAAATCTCTTATCGTTTTGACTAATGATTCTTTGAAACTTGAGAGATGAGTCCCTCCTTGCGTCGTGTTTTGCCCATTGACAAAGCTGAAATAATGCTCTCCATAAGCATTACTGTGGGTCAAAGCAATCTCGATATCTTCATTCTTGAGATGAATCACAGGATAGAGCCGCTGCTCTTCCTTAGCTTCACGTTCGATGAGGTCTTTTAGTCCGTTTTTACTCTCGATTACTTGGTTGTTGATTTTGATTTTTAAACCTTTGTTTAGATAAGCATAGTTCCAAAATAAATCGTTGAGATAATCTGGTATGAATTGATAATTTCTAAAAATCATATCGTCCGGTTCGAAATAGACCTGAGTACCGTTCTTTTCTTTTGACTCAGCGATAGGGAAGTCATCTACTAATAGACCTTGACTAAAAGTAACTTTCTTGGATTTACCATCGCGATAGGCTGTAACCTCAAATTTTTTAGAAAGTGCATTGACTGCTTTTAGTCCTACACCATTCATACCTACAGATTTCTTGAAAGCTTTAGAGTCAAACTTGCCAGAAGTATTCATTTTGGATACGGCGTCTTGGATTTTTTCCAAGGGAATTCCTCTGCCATAATCTCGAATTAAGACGTGGTCAGGGGCAATAGTTACATCAATTTCTCGACCGAAACCCATGATAAACTCATCGATTGCATTGTCCATAACTTCTTTTACCAGAATATAAATCCCATCATCCATACTCTTACCGTCTCCTGTTTTGCCGATATACATACCGGGACGAAGCCTGAGGTGCTCAAGCCAATTAAGGCTTTTGATATCCTCTTCTGAATAGTTTATTGGAATTTGATTATTAAAATCTGTCATAACTAGTTTGAAGTCTTTTGAAACTCAAAGATAAAGGGATTTTTTTATTTTAGGATAATTTTCTTCCACATTTCATATTTTTCTATTTATTTTTTTATTTTTGTATGAAATTAAAAAAGAATGCAAACCAAAACTATTGTTTTTGAATCTTTTACCTGGACAGATATCTCAAAACCCAATTTAGAGGGCTTACGAGATTTTGATTTCCATATGCCCATCGACAAGAATTATCTCCTAGATATAACGCAGTCAGGTCACCTTCCCAAAGTAGAAATGAAACCAAATTATACTTTTTTTATCCTGAGAGGCTTCACCAACACAAACAAAACCTCAAAAAATGACATCAAATCTTTTAGCGCCAAGATTGCTATAATTATCACTGCTAATTCAATTTTCACCATACATCGAGAGGCTTTTGATTTCCTAGAACAATGTGATAAACCATACGAACATCCTAAAGCGCTGCTATATCATATTTTCACCCTTGTATTACAAGCATATCTTCCACCAATTGAATCTCTGGAATCTAAAATTGACGAAATGGAGGGATTAATTTTTCTAGAAAAGAATATGACCTTGTCTCATAAAAGCCTTTATTTTAATAAGTCAAAAGCGCGAATCATTAAAAAACTGCTTCAATTTCACCAAAATCTAATTCGACACTATGTAGAGCGAGAGGAGTCTTATCAAACACATTACATCGACATTCAAGATCAAATACTCAGTTTGATTTTAAAATCAGATGAAGTCATAGAAGACGCAACGGCACTCTTGAATACCTATATGTCATTTTCAGCTCAAAAGAGCAATGATATTATGAAGCTGCTTACGGTCTTTTCAGCATTCTTTTTACCTTTGACATTTATCGTAGGCGTATATGGAATGAATTTCGAAAACATGCCAGAGCTGGCATGGAAATATGGCTATTTTGTCATTTTAGGGCTAATGGTAATCGTAGCTTTAGGCATTTATTTGTGGTTTAAAAAAAAGAAAATCATTTAGACACCCGTTTTTTCATTTCGTTTCATACGAAAATATATAAATTTGTAAGCTAGCAATAAAATTTCAGCCATGAAAGCGATAATTCCCCTTGCGGGTACTGGATTTAAATCTAAATATAAAACGGTACACCAACTCAAATCACTAATCCCTTTGGCACATCAAGAGTCGATTTGCTATATCATTGATCAGCTCGAAATCCAAAACGTAAGAGAAATCATTATTATCGTTGGATTTTATGGGGAACGTGTCATTGAGTTTCTCACTCAAAAATACCCAGAAATTGTATTTCATTTTGTATTTCAGAAATTTAGGGAAGGCTTGGCACATGCGATTTACCTTTGTAGAGAATATATAGAGGAGGAAGAGCCCTTAATAATTCAGCTTGGGGATTCACTTTTGGAGTTGGATTATAGCAAGATAGATACTAACCAAAACTATATAGGAGTCAAAACTGTCAATAATCCTTCCAATTTCGGTATTGTAAAGATAGAAAATGGTATCATTGTCGATTTCGAAGAAAAGCCTAAGCATCCGACCTCAAATCTCGCTATGGCTGGATTTTATTATTTATCCAAGACTACACTTTTTTTCGAAGTCCTAACGCAATTGATAAAAGGAGATATTAAAACAGATAATGAGTTTCAGCTAACAGAGGTATTAAATCTTTTGGCTGAAAAAGAGTTTTATTTTGAGCCGTTGATGATTTCAGAATGGTTTAATTTAGGAGATTTTGAGAAATTGATGCGAACTAACGAATACTTTCTCAAGAATCGAAGCCATGAAAATAATAGTCCTCAGGCTGATATTGTAAATTCAATCATCATACCACCTGTGTACATTCACTCTAATGCTAAGGTAATGAATTCTATAATCGGCCCTTATGTTACTATTGGTCAGAATTGTGTGATAGAAAATTCTCAAATCAAACATGGCATCGTTTGTCAGAATGCACAGCTCAATGGGGTAATGCTCAGTAAGCATTTAATTGGTGCTAATTCAATAGTCAAAGGAAATCCGATTAGCATGAATTTAGAGGAAAATGCGGAGTTGTATTTGTAAAAGGAGATGATTTAATTATTTTTGGTTTTTTAGGCTAACGCTTCGCATTTATTAAAATTTCTTAAACAAAGATTGGGATTTTTTTTTGGGAAGGAAGAAAAGATTTAATAATCGACAAAAATTCCAATAACTCCAAAATTTATTCGTATTTTTGTATCAATTTAAGTTTATGAAAGCA